>CAYWUO010000109.1:0-7826 GCA_964461285.1 uncultured Pirellulales bacterium | reverse complement strand
CCTGATGAAGATAAGGTTATAGCCAGAAACGACTGTGATGTTAACGGTGCCAGCACTACAGAGCCAAGCTATCCTGTACCTTATACACTGGGATTAGGCGAGACGTACTACTGGGCTATTGATGAGGTCAACGGCGCCAGCGAATGGTCAGGATCAGTCTGGAACTTTACGGTAGGGCACTTTTTTAGCGCGGATAATTTTGAGCGTTACGCCGATGGTGATAGCGTCAGGTTAGTATGGAACAGTTCAACCTCAGCGGATGTTAATGCATCGACTGAGCTAGGTGGTCCGGTTCGCGATACACAGGCGATGTCAATTGATTACAACAATACCATCCTGCCTTATTACTCAGAGGCATACGCCGATACTGCCGGGCCTAATGGTCTGGAGGTCAACGATTCTGACTGGTTAGCGATGGGCGTTAAGGCGTTAAGTCTGTGGTTCCAGGGCCGTTCCGACCTTAGAGGCAGTTGGAGCGAGGATAGTGGGACACACACTATAACTGGAGATGGCTGGATATGGGATACGGCTGATGGCTTCCACTATGCCTATAAGATGCTCGATATCTTGGGGGACCTGCCCGCATCGATTACAGCAAAGGTTGAAAGCATAGAAAACACAGATGCCTGGGCCAAAGCAGGTGTGATGATGCGCAGTACACTGGAACCTGGTTCCAAATACACTATGTTAGCTATAACACCCAATAATGGAACTACATTCCAATGGCGTGAGAATACAGACGGTGACACCAGCGATGTTTACGACGCTAACTTTACCGATTTCCCACACTGGGTGAGATTGACCTTTGACTTTTTTGACGACAGTATTTATGGCTTTAAGGCAGAAAACTCAATTAATGGAATCGACGACTGGACACCGATAGGCGATATTATAGAGCTGGGTTCCTTGCCTGAGAATATGTATATAGGCCTTTGCGTGTCCGGCAATACTGGGTTACAGGTGTGCACAGGTGAATTCTCAAATGTTAGCACGACTGGAGATGTTTCAGGAGATTGGCAGTCGCAGGATATTGGCATTTCTCAGAATTACAATGAACCTGAGCCGATGTATGTTGTTCTGGAAGATAGCGACAGTAATGGGATTATTTACCATGATGACCCCAATGCAACGCTTGCAGGCGAATGGACCCAATGGATGATTACACTGGATAATTTCAGTTCGCAGGAAGTGGACCTGTCGGATGTAAAGAAGATGTATATTGGCGTTGGCGAGAGGGGAATTTCACCCGGTGGTTCCGGCGTGATGTACTTTGACGATATCCGGCTGTATAGGCCCTACTGCGTCCTTTCGGAACGCTCAGCTGATTTTGCCAAGGCCGATTTCGCTCCGACTGGTCTGCTCTCCGGGGATTGCGTGGTAGACAATCAAGAAATTGAGATAATGGCAAGTGATTGGCTTATGACGGAAGATGCCAATATCTCTACTACAAATCCCGACACGAACGGCCTTGTTGCGTACTATCCGCTGAATGAAGGTGGCGGCACTACCACTACAGATAATTCCGATAACAGTAACGATGGTACTTTCTCAACATCAGGCATAACATGGGTGACACCCGGCTTATTGGGCTATAGCGCCGTTAATGTCGACGGCCAGCCAGGCGGCAGGATAAGCACTGGAACGCTGGACCCTGTGGGGCCGGAAGGAGAATTCACTCTGTCTGTCTGGGCCAGGTTTGGTGGAACAGGTAACACCGCTCAGGGCTTGATTGGTAAAAGAGATGGCTGGGATAGCAATGACGTAATTCAGTTTACATTTGCGGTTTGGGCCAACAATCAACTCGCCTTGAGCTCATACGAGAACGGTGCGTATTCTGCAGTAGGTGTAATGACGCCGTATATCGGCAGATGGGCACACATTGCTGCAACATATAACGATGACGAACCAAACAACGTTAGATTCTATGTAAATGGCCAAGACGTAGGCGAGGGGATATGTACATTGGGCACCGATACTACCGCAACTATGACGATAGGCAACACTATGAGTTCAGATGCCTGGCCCGACAGCCCCGAGACCTTTAACGGTGACATAGACGAAGTCCGCATCTATAATCGCGCTCTGTCTGTGGCCGAGATAGCATACCTGGCAGATTTGACCCCAGGCGATGGTAAACTGCTTGTTCCGGTGGCGTCGTCTGCTGAGTTATACGGGCTCGAGGCAGAACCCGCCAGAGCTATTGACCTCAAGGACTTTGCCGTTGTTGCAGTTTCATGGCTCGAAGAGGAACTATGGCCGTAACTGTAAGCGTTGCTTATAGGGCTAAATAGTTAGTTTAGCGAAAATATCGCATTAATTCGGGGCCTACATTGATTAGTTCAGTGTAGGCCCCGGTTGTTTTACATCACGTCTTATCTAATGAATATAGTTACCTACAAAAACAGCAAACAAAATGACGTTTTTTCGTGTGGAATAACGGCTTTTTATGGCCTTGACTACTTATAACATACTTAACCATAGTCGCCGCTTATTATACGATCTATTATTAAACACCATTATCTTAATACGGGATGAAGCCAATGAATTAATCGTTTTTCCGCATTTTTAGTAGGAAATGCTTTATCATTATTCATCTTGCAAGGATTTTTTTCTTGAACAAAAGGCAGCAAATATGGTATAAATATAATTGATAAGATTTATGAATATTTGGATGTTATATTCGTTTGACTTTTACGTTAACTCTATAGAGGAGGATTTGTTATTAGAGGCACAGAGTCTTAATGAAAACTCTGCATCTCATGATACATATTTTTTATCCCTATAATTAACAGCTTAATACTGAGCTCTTGTCAAGGAAGGAGGTACAGCCAAATCGTAGAAAAGTTGTACATAGTAAATGTGAATTTCTTTAAGGATAATTATTATAGTTATTTTGAAAATAATAAAGCATTTTAGCACGCAGCTAAAAAGTAAATGTTAATTACGTTCTATTTATTTAAGGAGCACTATTATGTATAAGAAATCGATTTATTATGTTTCTTTTATTTTTCTTCTGGTTCTGTCAACTGCCAGCTACGGAGTGGTTGTGATAGGTAACTGGGAAGATGACAGTTTGGACGGATGGGAAATATGTACATTTAGTCCTGAAGGGAATACCGTACTAACCCCCGGGGACACAAATGGAGTTACATTAGACAGCGGCAGTCTCAAGATGGTGAATGACTTAGGTGAATACAAATTCGCCTTAATTTTCAATCTTCAGAACAATGACCTGGCTGACGATTTCTTTGCCAATCACACCTTCATGTTAGACGTCACGCGGTTAGCTTCCGAATGGACAATTAGTGGAAGCAACTATAACGGGCTCAAACTGATTGTCAATTCGGATGCCGGCTGGGACGATTTAGGAAATGACATCGGCTCTTACTGGTCTCCTTCGGAGGGGGACGTTACACTGACGGCGAGCTGGGACTACTCTGCAATTAAAGCAGAGTTAGACCCTGAAACCACTACTTATGTCGAGTTCATAATCGTCACGACTAACAACGGTTACTCCGATGGCGGAATCTATTACTTAGACAATGCGCGACTTTTCGGGTCAGTGTTCGCTCATGACCCGGACCCGGAAGATGAAGAGACGGAAGTGCCGACCGAACCGACTCTTCGCTGGACAATGGGAGACCCTGCCGACACGCACGATGTATATTTCGGCACCGATGAAGACGTTGTAACCGACGCAAGCAGGAGTAGTGACCCATGCGATGTTCTTGTAAAACAAGACCATAATACCAACAGCATTAATATCGCAGATGAGGTCGGAACTTTGGAATTCGGCGAGACCTACTACTGGCGAATCGACGAGGTCAACGAAAATGCCTGGGCACCGGCCGGCAGCCCATGGAAAGGCGATGTGTGGAGCTTTACAACAGGTCACTATCTTACCGTAGAAGATTACGAAGATTATGCGAGTACTAACGACCTGAAGGATGTATGGCATGTCTCCGGTTCGGACATTTCCATCGAGAATACTATCGTAAACAATGGTTTATCGTCGATGCAGTATGATTACACAAATGACATTGAACCTTACTACACAGAGGCCTATGCCAACACCAGTGGGCTAAACAGTCTCGGATTCGGCACAGATTGGACAAAACAAGATGTTAAGGTATTGTCGCTGTATTTCAAGGGCTATCTACCCGCTGGAAGTTTCACCGTGAATCCTGGTCCGCCGGTTACCTACACAATAGAGTCTGACGGCTGGGATATCTACGACGTAGCAGATGGTTTCCGCTATGCCTATAAGGTCATCAATACCAATAACCCCCCAGGGTCGATTACAGCGAAGGTTGAAAGCATAGAAAACACAGATGCCTGGGCCAAGGCAGGCGTAATGATGCGCTATACATTGGATGCAGGCTCCCAAACCGCATATGTAGTTATGACACCCGGTAACGGAGTTTCCTTCCAATGGCGTGACGTGGCGAACGGTACTACCGAATACACAAATGTAACCGGAGTTACTGCCCCACAATGGGTGAGACTGAGTTACGGCTCGTTTACTGTAGACGAAGTATTCTATAACTACAAAGGCGAATATGCAGATGGCAGCATCGCCGAACCTGACGAAGAAGATTGGCAGTTGATAGACTATGCGAATATCACGACAGGTTTGGATTGGTATATAGGCCTGTGCGTTAGCAGCCATACTGAAGCTGCGCTGTGCACGGCTGAATTCTCTGATGTCAACATGACCGGAACAATTTCAGGAGATTGGACGTCGCAGGATATCGGTATACAAAGCAACGAAGGTGAACCGATGTATGTGGTTCTTCAAGATAGCGACAGTAATGCGATTGTTTACCACGATGACTCGAACGCGACGCAAATAGCCACCTGGACAGAGTGGAGGATTCTTCTGGATGAATTCGTAGACGTGAATCTGAAGGATGTCCAAAAGATATACATTGGTATCGGCGATCCGTGTTCCGGCGGGACAGGCACCGTTTACTTCGATGATATCCGTCTGCGTGCGCCTGAATGTATTCTTTCGGAACGTTCGCCTGATTTTGCCAAGGCCGACTACGCTCCAGCCAGTTACCCTGAGAGCGGCGATTGCGTAATTGATTATCGAGAGATTGAGATAATGGGGCGAGACTGGCTTGTTTATGATGAGGTCATTACTACGACAAACCCGGGCACAGACAACCTTGTTGCGTACTATCCGCTCGATAGTAATACCGGCACTACTGCTATAGATGCTGTCGGCGACCACAACGGCACCTTGTCAGATGAAGGTGTGACATGGTTATCACCCGGCTTGATGGGCACAAGTGCCGTATCTGTTGACGGCGGTGAAGGCAGCAGGATTAGCATCGGAGATTGGGACCCCGTAGGACCGAATGGACTTACGTTGTCTGCCTGGGTCAAATGGGGTGGAACAACGGGTAATCCCGGGGACCAGTCTCAAGGCATAATTTGCAAAAGAGACGGCTGGTCAGAACCCAACCAATTACAGTTTATGTTCGAGGTAGATACCCCTGGTAGCAATGGCGCAATTCAGTTCCGACAGCATGATACTGCAGGAACCGATGTGTCCACAGCACCCGGTGCAATGATACCGTTTATCGGCAGATGGGCACACGTTGGCGCTACTTATAACGGGACTATTGCCACAATTTATATTAATGGCAGAGCCGTAGGTTCCGGGCCGTTTTCAATGGCTATCGGTACAGATACAGGTATGGTTATAGGCAACATTAACAGTGACTCGTGGCCAAACTGTCCTGGAACCTTCTACGGTGATATTGACGAGGTAAAAATATACAACCGTGCCATGATGTCGGAAGAAGTGGCGTATCTGGCTGATCTGACTCCTGAAGATAATGAACATCAGGTTCCGGTACCATCGCCCGCTGAGCTGTACGAGGGCGAGTCAAAAGGCTCCAGAAGCGTCAATTTCAGGGACTTTGCCTCTTTGGCCTTGATGTGGCTCGAGGAGGATTTGTCACTGAAGATGTAACTTTAATTGTTTTTATTCTCGAGCAATAGAGGTTGAAGTTAACGTATTAATTCGGGGCCTACATTGATTAGTTCAGTGTAGGCCCCGGTTGTTTTACATCGTGAACTACTTAATGAATATTTAATGTGCAATCACACTCGATATTCTAAACACCGGTAACAGCAGTGCTATGGCAATCGTCCCGATTATGCCGCCGAGAATGGTTATCATCAAGGGCTCAATAAGGGCCATAACAGCTTTAATCGAACTGCCAAGTTTTTTTTCGTAAAAAATGGAAATTTTGTCGCATACCTCACCAAGATTGCCGCTTCTTTCGCCGGCGCGGAGCATCTGGATAATTCCCGGTGCAATGAGATTAGAACCCGGTGAAATCTGAATAGATTCCGACAACTGGTAGCCATCACGAATCTTTTTGTCGGTGGAGGCCCAGAGACGCTGGAAATAGAAATTGTTACAGGCACCGTGCATTATTTCTATCGAGTCCAGCAAACTTACCCCTGTATTTACCATTGTCGCCATAATACGCATACTGCGAGCCACTACCGTATCAATAAACATCGTACCTAACACGGGTGTGCCGATTTTTATAAAATCTATCACCCTTCTGCCAGAAACCGTCTTCGCCCAGTAATATAATCCAATTGAAGCAAATATCACCACCGTCAAGACAGTGGTCATTATCTGAAAATCACCTATAATCTTGCTGAAACTAACCAGTATCTGGGTGATTTTAGGAAGTGCAGCGCCCTTTGCTTCATAAATCTTCATAAACCGAGGTAAAACAAAGAACATTAGTGTTCCGGTCGCCGCTACTGCCATCAGGGCCATTATAATCGGATACGTAAGTGCTCCCTTGATTCGTTTGCGTGTATCGTCTTCAAAGTCCAGATAGCCGCTGAGAACGCTAAGCATTTCAGGCATCTTGCCGGATGCTTCCGAGGCCTTGACCATACTTATAAACATAGAGTTGAAAACTTTCGGATAGACGCAAAGCGCTTTCGAAAAATTCTCGCCGCTTTTGACTTTTTTAGCAATATCCATAATAACGGTTTTGAAGGTGCCATCCTGTGCCTGTTCAGTGATAGCATCGAGGGCATCGCTAAGGACCACACCACTATCAAGCATAACTGATAACTGGGTGGTAAATAGAATCAGCTCAGATTGCTTTACCTTTACCGATGGGTTTACAGAAATTGCCGAGGCTGTTTTCAGCTTTGTCTCTGCTTTTTCGGAGCTGAATTCCTCCGTGAAATCCTGCGATGCTTTAGTTTTTTCTGCTGTTAAAGGCATTTTTTTCGTATCTCGTTTTATTTATTCTTCGGTCTGTGCAGCTCTTAATACTTCCTCGATAGAGATAATTCCGGCTTTTACCTTCTCAATTGCATCATCCTGCAAAGGAACCATTCCATTTTGAAGCGCTTTGGCTCTCAGTTTCTTTAAGCTCACTCCCTCCGCAATCATTTCCATAATTTCTTCACTCGGCACGAAAAGCTCATGAATCGCAATCCTGCCGATATAGCCGGTGTTACGACATTTTTTACAGCCCACGCCGCGATAAAACTTTTCGACTTTTCCGCTCATCTGCTCGACCATCTTTTTTATACTCGCAGACGGCTCATACTCTGACTTGCAATTCGAGCATATCTTCCGCACCAACCGCTGAGCTATAACCGCTATCAACGAAGCACTTACCAAATACGGGGCAACATCCAAATCCAGCAGCCGTGTTACTGCCCCGGGTGCATCATTCGTATGCAAAGTCGAGAGGACCAGATGTCCTGTAAGCGCCGCCTGAACAGCAATATTAGCAGTATCTTTGTCACGAATCTCGCCGACCATTATA
>CAYWUO010000108.1:0-7858 GCA_964461285.1 uncultured Pirellulales bacterium | reverse complement strand
TGAGCTATGAACTCAGCACCGTTATTATTGCAAATGCGTTGAAAAATGAGTGAATAAATATCGGTCGCAGCAATGAGCCGCTCTTTTCATACGAATAGCCCAGGCATAGCGCCAAAATAAATAGTACAGGCCAGTGCCCTGCGTTTGCATGTACCATTGCAAACAGTCCGGAACTTATTAAAATCGCAAGCCATGTCCCATTTAGAATTTTAATTTTAGAATTACTAACTTCAAATAAAGAACGTATCATCGTCTGGAACATTCCTCGAAAAAGCATCTCTTCAAGTACAGGTCCCACCACAATCGCAGTGATAATAATCAAAATCCTTAGCGATATTTGTGGATACGCTGTTATCGTTTTCAGCTCCTCGTGCTGCTCCAAGCTAAAATCCGGTCCCCAGATAACTTTGCCTAAGAGAAGCGTTAAAAACATCGCAGCTATCATCAGGGGCCAAATTGACAACAGGTTTATAAAAGCGGCAAAGAAATCCTTGTGGATTGTTTTTATATTCAGACCAAACCCTTTTAGCCTGCGGACAAAACTGGCCCTGACCAAAAAAATAATTACCGCTATTGTTACTATCGCACCTATACAGAGAATCAGATTATCCCAAAGAGCACTCTGCCATTCAGGTAAATCCGGCAGGAGGCTTCTTGTGATTAATAGAGCAAGCGAAACAGCCCCAAACCAGATAAGTAATGGTATCAATGGAAAATAAACGGGCATATTATTTCGACGAGGTGCCGAATCAGCTAAAGGGTCTGTGCCCAGAGATGTTCTCAGCAGCCAAAAAAACAATAATACCAGCCCAGCCAGGCTGATAATAATGTCTTGTGCACTTATGAAACCGCCGATATTTTTGATAATTTCAAAAATATTCATCAATATAATCTTTTCCGAACTTTACCCGAACAAAGCCGGCCCAGTCAGACCCGGTGAATAACTTCTAACGGGGCTTGAAATCAAAGCCATCTTCTATTACATTAGCTATATCTTTTCAAGGATAATGAATTATGGATATACTCCACATTGAAGGACCAGTTCGTCTTTCCGGCTCGATTACCATAAAAGGCTCGAAAAACGCCTCTTTACCGATAATGGCTGCTACAATCTTAGCCGGTGGCAAATCAACTCTTTCAGCGGTGCCACATCTTTCGGATATTTCAGTATGTAGTCAACTGCTCAGCGAACTGGGCTGTAAGGTAAGCCGGGACCACAACGGCGATTTGTGCATAGACTCAACGGTAATAGATAATCCAGTGGGTGATTATGAAATCGTCCGCAGGATGCGGGCCAGTATATGCATACTCGGCCCGCTGCTCGCTCGCTGTGGCAGAGCAAAGGTTTCAATGCCCGGCGGTTGTGCAATTGGCTACAGGCCGATTGATATACACATGAGAGGATTGCGGGAACTTGGTGCAAAAATCCATATTGAAAATGGATATATTGTAGCCGAAACAAAAAATGGCTTGACAGGTAAAGATATTTTTATGGGTGGCCCATTCGGCTCGACGGTTCTCGGTACAGCAAATGTACTGATGGCTGCAACGCTGGCGAAGGGTAAAACTATCATCGAATCGGCTGCCTGCGAGCCGGAAATCTCTGACCTGGCAAACTGCCTAAATAAAATGGGTGCAAAGATAACAGGTATCGGCTCACCACGCCTTGTTATCGAAGGAGTCAAGCAGTTACATCCGGTTGAATACGAAGTAATCCCAGATAGAATTGAGGCCGGAACATTTATGGTAGCTGCTGCTATTACAGCCGGTCAATTGCAACTTAACAACTGTCGGCTCGAAGATATGATGGCCGTCGTGGACAAACTAAGAGGTATCGGCGTAACGGTTGAGCCGGCTGATGACGGCTGCGTCGTTGCCGGAAATGGTTCTTTGAAGCCGGCTGATATCACCACCCAGCCATATCCGGGCTTTCCTACTGATTTACAGGCGCAGTTTATGGCCCTTTTGTCGCTTACCGAGGGCAATAGTATCATAATTGAAAAAATCTTCCCCGACAGGTTTATGCACGTTGCAGAGTTAAATCGAATGGCAGCCAACTTGCGAAAAGAAGGGCCGACCATCATTGTAGCCGGCGTGAAAAAATTAATAGCTGCTCCGGTTATGGCTTCGGACCTGCGGGCCTCGGCAGCATTGGTTTTAGCCGGATTGGCCGCTGAAGGAACCACGACCGTCAACAGGGTCTATCACATCGACCGCGGCTACGAAAGAATCGAAGAAAGATTAAATCCCGTAGGCGCAAAAATTATCCGAGAAAGCGTGTAACTTAACCTTAACTTGCAGTAATATCATTAAATATTTGAAAGGATTGAAAGATGAAAACTGTAAATAATATTATTATTTATTTTTCGCTGATGCTGTGTTTACTGGTATTACCCGGATGCAGCCAAAAGGCCGACGAAAATAAGCCCCTCAGCGAGGTCAAGGCCGAAGCAGAAGAAATGGACACGAATCAGCTCAGGTCAATGGCAATGAATTACAAACAAGCTATAATGGCCAAGAATGATGAGATCGGAAAAATAATTGGTAATCTTAAGGACATCCCGGATGCTGAAAAGCTGGGTGCTAAAATGAAAGAGATACAAGAAGAGCTCAATAACATAAATAAATCTGTATCTGCACTTAAGGAGCGATTCGAGGTCTATTACAATAAACTGAAAGAAAAAAGTGGCGATACATCCGGCCTGGAAATCTAAGCTAAAACTATTGAACGGACTTTTTCAATATCCGGATGGGTGTGCTGTTATATAAAAGTAATAAATAGAGCAATATCATTATGTTCTATGTGGAGGTTATATATATGAAGAAACCTATAGCAGGTTATTTATGTCTATGGGTGCTTCTGTGCGGTGTATTGCCGTTTTTAATCGGCTGCCAAAAAACTTATTACAAGACAATGGAAGTTTTCGGCTATCACAAAAGAGATATACTCGTAGAGCGGGTTGAGGATGCCCGTGATGCTCAGGAGGCCGCCAAAGAGCAGTTTCAATCGGCCCTGGATAAATTCAGTAATGTCGTGGGCTTTCGGGGCGGTGAGCTTGAAGAAAAATACGAAGCCCTTAAGAGCGAGCTTGAGAAAAGCGAATCTAAAGCCAAAACTGTAAGGACGCGCATCACAGATGTAGAAAACGTGGCAGAAGCGCTGTTCGAAGAATGGGAATCCGAACTAAAACAATACTCCAGCGACACTCTGCGCCGTTCAAGCAGGCAAAAACTTGACCTCACTCGCAAGCGATACACCAGGCTCATCGGCGCTATGAAACGCGCAGAAGCCAAAATCAGCCCTGTCCTAACCGCTTTTCGGGACCAGGTTCTCTTCCTCAAACACAATCTAAACGCCCAGGCAATAGCATCCCTGCAGGATGAACTGTCTTCAGTCGAGGCGGATATTGAGTCGCTCATCAAAGAAATGGAAGCCTCAATTGCCGAAGCCAACTCCTTCATCAAGGCGATGAGCAAAGAATAGGATTCAAGAACAGGAAAAATCATTTTAATACTAACACTGTTCGGGGCAATGATAGCGAGTGTAAAATTGCCGGATTAAAAATTTGGAAAGGATAAGATAATGAAAACTCCACTTAAAATTGTTTACAGCATTTTGCTTATCGTTGTTATTTTAATTATTCTGGTTGCTGCTTTAGTTCATCTCTTTGGCAATCGGGCATTAAAAGCCGGAATCGAGACAGCAGCGACTAAAACCTTAAATGTTGCGGTAAGCGTAGGCGATGTGGACCTTTCGATTACCGGTGGAAAACTCGGCTTGCAAAACCTCGTAATTGCCAACCCACCGGACTATCAACACGAAAAAATGCTCGAACTAAAAGATGCCAAAATTGAAGTTGATGTCTGGTCGCTTTTGAGTGACACGGTTAAGATAAAAGAAATCAAACTCGACGGAGCAAATGTTGTTCTTGAACAGAAAGGTTTTTCCAATAACATCAAGGATGTTATAAAGTCAATCCCAGCGAAGCAAGAGCAGACATCTGAGCCATCCGGGAAAAAACTGCATATTGATAATCTCGAAATTACAAATACAACAGTCAACGTGAAACTACTTCCTATCCCCGGAAAGGCAGATACCCTGACACTTAAGCTTGCGCCAATCAAAATGACCAACCTGGGCAAAGATAATAAGTTAGATACCGCTGCTTTAGCCGATAAAGTTTTATTGGCTATCGTGAGTGGGATTGCCAGGCAGGGAGCCGATAAATTACCGAAAGAAATGATTGGCTCTTTGGTATCGGAGCTAAAGAGACTTAAATCCCTGACCGGTACTTTGCTTGAAGGAGGCGGTGAAATCCTGGAAACAGGAAAAGACGCCGGCAAAGGAGCATTAGAGGCGGGAAAGGATGCCGGAAAAACAGCAACAGATGCCGTTAAAGGACTATTTAACCCAAAAGATGAAGAATAATTCGGCTGTCGTTAAACTTCGCGAATTTATTACATCACGCGCTCGTGCCTGGTAAGAAGTAATGCACTCAGATAAGTAAAATGGGCCGGGTTGGATTCGAACCAACGTAAGCTTACGCTAACGGGTTTACAGCCCGTCCCCTTTAGCCTCTCGGGCACCGACCCATTCTCTCGTAATGCGTATATCGTATGTAGTGCTATATGAATAGATTATAATCGGTTTATATTCGAGAGTCAATCAGCCAATTCCATTGGGAAATAGTTTTTGGCGTTGTTGAAGCAGATATCTTCGACCATTTTTCCCAGCAGCTCCAAATCGTCCGGCAAAAGTCCCGCTTCGACATCGTTGCCGAGCAGATTGCAAAGTATTCTGCGGAAATACTCGTGTCTCGGATAGGACAGAAAGCTCCTTGAATCCGTCAGCATGCCGACGAACCGGCTCAGAAGCCCCATATTGGAAAGCACGTTTAGCTGTTCCTCCATCCCGTCTTTTTGGTCGAGGAACCACCAGGCTGAGCCGTACTGCATCTTGCCGATAGACGTGCCATCCTGAAAATTGCCAATCATAGTGGCCAATAGTGCATTGTCACGAGGATTCAGGTTGTACAAAATAGTTTTTGGCAACTTGTTATTTTTATCGAGCGAATCGAGAAAGTTTGCTAATGGTCTTGCTATCTCAAAATCACCGATTGAATCAAGGCCGGTATCCGGCCCGATGGTCTTGAGCAACCTCGTGTTATTGTTTCGCAGCGCGCCGAGGTGGAACTGCTGGACCCAGCCGGACTCATAATCCATCAAGGCGAACTCAAACAGCATCGCTGATTTGAATTTGAGACGCTCTAAGTCGTCCAGTTCCTTTCCTGACCTTATCTTGTCAAGTATCTTATTGATTTGACTTTCGGTATATTCCTCTGCATAGACAGTGTCCAAACCGTGGTCGGAGAGCCGACAGCCGTTTTCATGGAAATAGTAATGACGCAGGCGGATTGCTGCAATGTATGAATGAAAGTCAATAATCTCTATGTCACAAAGCCCCTGGAGCTTATCAATCCATGCGTTCAGGGCACAAAGGTCTTCAACAGCCATCGCCTTATCAGGACGCCAGGCGGTATGGACTTTGATTTCAAAACCATCTTCTCGGATTTTCTTATGATGCTCCAACGAATCGAGCGGGTCTTCAGTAGTGCAGAGAAGCTTGACGTTCATTTTGCGCAATATGTTGCGGACACTAAACTCGGATGTCCTTAACTTCTCACTGCAGTTTTCGTAAATCTCTTTTGCCGTATCCGGGCCTAATAACTTGTCACCAATACCGAAATAACGCTTGAGTTCCAGATGTGTCCAGTGATAAAGCGGATTTCGCAGACAATATGGAACGGCCTGCGCCCATTTTTCGAACTTCTCATAATCGCTTTTTTCGCCGGTGATATATTCTTCCGAAATGCCGTTGGTTCTCATCGCCCGCCATTTGTAATGGTCGCCGTAGAGCCAGGCCTGGGTGATATTGTCGAATTGATGGTCGGCGGCTATTTGGTCGGCGGGCAAATGGCAGTGATAGTCGTAGATGGGCATCTTCTCGGCATGGTCATGGTAAAGAATCTTAGCCGTTTTGGTTTGAAGAAGAAAATCTTCTGTTAGAAACTGGTTGGCCATCTTTTATTCCTCATACAAGAGTGTCTTTTCAACTTTTGTTGTTTTCGTTTTGTTCAGGTTTGTAAGGGGGTTTTTCAAACTTTGCCATTTTCTGGGCCCAGTCGGAAATCTCGCTTCTGGTTTTCTGCAGACGTTGAGATACCTTTTTCGGCTTTTTCTCTTCCTCAATCCGAATCTTTCGTTCCCAGAGAAAGTAAACTAACCACGTAATTGCTAAAACCGGTATGGCAATCAGCATAAAAATCTTATACATGGCATTATTCCTTCACTCTTGAATTTCCCTTCATTTTTGCCACCAAGACACAAAGACGCTAAATTTTTTAACTTTTAATTTCTTTGTGACTTCGTGCCTTTGTGGCTAATCCGTTACGAGATTAATTGCCCCTAAAATACCAAATGTGCCGGATTGATACAACCACTATCAGGGCATTTTCTTCAAATATACTTCTCAGAGGTACTTAAGTGCACCTGAAGACGCTTTAACAAAGTTGCAATTACATTAAACTGTGTATGTTGAGGCGGAGGTTTGACCGCCTCGGCCGGTCCAGTTCGTGTGGAAGAACTCGCCTCTGGGCTTATCGACCCGCTCGTAGGTATGCGCACCGAAATAGTCCCGCTGGGCCTGTAATAAATTAGCCGGCAACCGACCGCTGCGATAGCCATCGTAAAAAGTAAGAGCACAACTCATAGCCGGCATCGGGATACCGAGCTTTACAGCCATATTAACAACACGCCGCCAGGAACTCTGGGATTTGTGCACAGCCCGTTTGAAGAATGGGTCTAATAGCAGATTATCCAAATTGGGATTTTTGTCGAATGCCTTTTTTATTTTGCCGAGAAAGGCCGAGCGGATGATACAGCCGCCACGCCACATCAAAGCGATACCGCCATAGTTCAAGTTCCAGCTATAATCCTTCGCCGCTGCCCGCATTAACTGATAGCCCTGGGCATAGCTTACAATTTTCGAGGCGTATAATGCCTTTCGCAAATCCTCGATGAATTTATCCTTGTCGCCTCTGAACTTTGCTTTTGGCCCCTTGAGGACTTTGGATGCAGCCACGCGTTCTTCTTTTATCGCGGAGAGACACCGGGCAAAAACCGCTTCTCCGATAAGCGTCAGCGGCTGGCCGAGATTCAGGGCCTCGATGGCGGCCCATTTTCCTGTGCCCTTCTGGCCGGCTGTATCGAGAATAAGGTCGATTACCTCGTTGCCGTCTTCGTCTTTGTGGGCGAGGATATCCCGGGTTATCTCGATAAGATAGGAATCAAGCTCGCCTTTATTCCACTCGGCCAGGACATCGTGCATTTGCTGGTTAGTCAGACCAAGGCCTTGCTTCATCATTTGATAGGTCTCGCATATCATCTGCATATCGCCGTATTCGATGCCATTGTGCGTCATCTTAACAAAGTGTCCCGCCCCATTTTCGCCGACCCAGTCGCAGCAGGGCTCACCCTCCGGGGTCTTGGCGCAGATGGCCTGGAAGATGGGCTTGACATGTTCCCAGGCTGCCGGAGAGCCACCGGGCATCATCGACGGTCCTCGCAGCGCTCCTTCTTCACCGCCGGATACTCCAGTACCGATATAGAGTTTGCCCCTGCTCTCGACGTACTCTGTGCGGCGGATAGTGTCGGGGAAATGACTGTTGCCGCCGTCGATAATAATGTCGCCGTCTTCGAGATGCGGCAGCAGTTTATCGATGAAGTCGTCAACTGCCTGACCTGCCTTTACCATCAGCATTATCTTGCGGGGTCTTTTTAGATTTGCGGCAAGCTCTTC
>CAYWUO010000107.1:0-7904 GCA_964461285.1 uncultured Pirellulales bacterium | reverse complement strand
GCACCTACGGTCCCGTCAGCACCGAGGCCGTAGAACATACCGGAGAAAAACCTGCTGCCCTCAATATCGAAGGATTCATCAACCTCCAGACTGGTATTCGTCACGTCATCGATGATACCTACGGTAAAGCCTCTCTTGGGCCTTGCTGCGTCCAGATTATCAAAAACGGCCTTTACCATAGCCGGGGTGAAATCTTTTGAGCCAAGACCATACCGCCCTCCGACTATCAGCGGATATTTTTCAAAAGGACTTTCACCCAGCTCCATTGCTTCGCCGACTGCGGTGCGAACATCCAGGTACAACGGCTCGCCAAGAGAGCCGGGTTCTTTCGTTCTGTCCAGAACCGCAATTTTCTTTACGCTTTTCGGCAGAGCGGCAATAAAATGCTCCCTGCTGAAGGGCCTGTAGAGCCGCACTTTTACCACGCCGACCTTTTCGCCTTTAGACGCCAGATATTCTACTGTCTCGTGCGTTGTATCCGCTGCAGAGCCCATCATAACGATGACCTTCTCCGCATCATCGGCACCGATATAATCAAACAGATGATAACTGCGCCCCACGAGCTTTGCGAATTTGTCCATCGTTTCCTGAACAATCCTGGGCGTTGCTAAATAGTATTTATTTACCGTTTCTCTTCCCTGGAAATAAACGTCAGGATTCTGTGCGGTACCGGAAATCATAGGCCTGTCCGGTGTCAGTGCCCGGGCCTTATGCCTGGCCACAAGCTCATCATCAATCATCGCACGCATATCGTCCAACGTCAGCTCCTCGACTTTCTGAACCTCATGACTCGTTCTGAAACCGTCGAAGAAATGCAAAAACGGCACCTGCGAAGCCAGCGTCCCCTGCTGTGCGATTAGCGCAAAATCCATAACCTCCTGAATATTACAGGAGCAAAGCATTCCAAAGCCGGTCTCCCGGCAGGTCATCACATCGGAATGGTCTCCGAATATCGACAGTGCCTGACACGCCAGCGAGCGCGCCGATATATGAAAAACGGTCGGCAGCAGCTCCCCTGCAATCTTGTACATATTAGGAATCATCAGTAAAAGTCCCTGCGAAGCCGTAAAAGTAGTCGTCAAAGCGCCGGTCGCCAATGCTCCGTGCACAGCCGCCGATGCTCCGGCTTCCGACTGCATCTCCGTTACCGAAGGCAGCGTCCCCCAGATATTTGGCTCACCCTTGGCCGTCCTTTCGTCTGCAATCTCTCCCATAGATGAGCTGGGAGTAATCGGATATATGGCGATAACTTCATTCGTGGCATGGGCCACATACGCAGCAGCAGTATTACCATCGATTGTAACCATTTTGCGTTTCATAACTTAACAACCTTCCATTATGTAAATAAAATCAAATGTTTCTACAAACACCGGCACACTATTGTTGCTTCAGGGGGCTTAACGCAACGTCCCCCACATTGCAAAAAAACCCTTATACTCCTTTTTGACGGATTAAGCAATACAAAATTTGGTCAGAATCAATTCGAGCATAAAAGTACTGTTGTAAATCCTTCTGTCCTTGACATATCAAGAGCAAGGCTATAAATAATATATACGATATTTTATATGACGATTGACTGGCTCCAACAGTGGAAAAAATTACAGAAATTCGTTGTTTGTTCCGAAATTGGGGTTATACTTTTAATGCGGAAACAGTGTTTTTGCAGGAATTTCCGGTCTCGAATAATCTTATAGGACACCAAAAAATGAAAAACAAGAGCATATACAATTATTATTCGATTTTCGTGGTTATTTTGCTGATTACCCTGGCTTTTACTACAAAAATAGTAGCACAACAGAGAATGTTCCAAAAAGCAGTAAAAAAGCCGGTACAATGGTATAAACCTGATGAATTAATCATCAAATTCAAGGCAGATACCTCTGAAAAAACCGTAGAAAAAATCAATCTCAGACACGGCGTTAGCCACATATCCAAAAACCGACGTATTGGCTTTAGAAAGCTGAAAGTGGGAAAAGGAAAAAATATTTTTGACCTGGCTGCAGCTTACGCAAAGGACCCAAACGTAGAGTATGCCAAGCCTAATTATATCTGCCGGGCATATTTTGTCCCGAACGACCAGTTCTATCCTTACCAGTGGAACTTTCAACTGATAAATATGGAGCAGGCCTGGGATATAGAAACCGCAGACCCGAGCGTTGTGGTGGCCGTCGTTGATACAGGAGTTGCATACGAAAATTACACCGAGAGAATTTTTCGCCGATGGAGAAAACGTTATTACCAGGCTCCGGACCTGGCCCAGACCTCTTTTGTCTCCGGATATGATTTTATTAATGACGATGAGCACCCTAACGATGACGAAGGCCATGGAACTCACATCACCGGCACTATCGCTCAGAGCACACACAACCAAATCGGTGTTGCAGGGATTGCTTTTAATTGTTCCATAATGCCCGTTAAAGTCATGGACAGCACCGGCTCAGGAACAGTGGATTCATTAGCCAATGGCATTACTTTCGCCGCTGACAATGGTGCGAAAGTCATCAATATGAGCCTGGGATTCTCATCGGACATTACACCGGCGGACATTCCAGCGGTTACCGAAGCAGTCCAATACGCTTATAACAAAGGCTGCGTCCTTGTGGCCTCTTCAGGAAACGAAGGAATCAATATTGTCAGTCTGCCGGCCGCTTATCCGCAGGTTATAGCTGTCGGGGCGGTTCACTCCGGCGATGCCAGAGCTGATTATTCACAATACGGCTCCGACCTTGAGTTAGTCGCTCCCGGAGGTGATACAGAAGACAGGGATGAAGACGGGTATATGGATGGCGTATTGCAACAGACCTTCGGGAACAATACTCGGGATTGGGGGTATTGGTTTTATACCGGCACTTCTTGCGCTGCCCCACATGTATGCGGCGTAGCGGCACTGCTATTGTCAAATGGTGTAGCAACCACCCCGGACGAAGTCCGCGAGGCCCTGCGTTCTACGGCTGTTGATAAAGGCCCTGCCGGCTGGGACCAGGAATACGGCTGGGGACGCGTGGATGCCTATGCTGCTCTTCAATGGACCGCCGGCCCGGTGGATAATCCCCCTGCTGTCAGCATAACCTCACCGACAGATGGAGCCACCGTTTCCGGAACCATTACTATAACTGCTGCTGCCTCTGACGATGCGGGTATAGACCGCGTAGATTTCTATTATGATTCTACTTTGATAGGAACAGATACGACCTCTGCCTACAGTGTTAATTGGGATACTACATCTGTAGGTGACAGTGCATACACAATTACCGCTGCTGCCGTAGACACGGCTTCTCAAACCGTCACTGATTCAATCAGCATAATAGTCGAAAACACAAACGACCCTCCGGTAGCTGACGCCGGACCCGACCAGGAGGCCTTAGCAGGTCAGGCAGTCAGCTTTGATGGTTCCGGTTCTTCCGACCCCGATGGGACTATCGTTAGCTACAGTTGGGACTTTGACGCCTCAGACGGTATTTCCGAAGATGCTGCCGGCGTAACAGCTTCTCATACTTACTCATCAGCCGGCACATATACGGTTACTCTAACAGTAACCGACGATGGAAGTGCTACAAACCAGAATGCAGCTACTGTAACAGTCAGCGAAGAACCTGCAGAAGTCGAGGTATTCTCTGATAGTTTCGAAAGCGGTTTGGGCAACTGGACTCAGGATTCTCAAAATGACTGGTTCCGCTCATCTCAAAGGGCGGCGGATGGCAGCTATTGTGCCGAAGCCGATGGCCGGGCCTCAAATGCAACATTAACATCCGAAGATATCGATTTGCAGGGAAAGAAAAATGCTGTTATAACCTTCTCCTGGTTTATTGAGAGAGGACTTGACCGCGGAGAATACCTTGCCTTTGATGTATCTACCGACGGCGGAAATAACTGGATGCAACAGGCAACATTGAAAGGAAACGAGGACGCAGAGAACACATGGCACAATGTTAGCCTTGACCTGACTAATATAAGTAGTCTTAAGATTCGATTCAGGGCCAGGATGTCACGTTACAACGAAGATGCAAACGTCGATATGGTCAGGGTCGTTGCCTGGTAGTATCTAATATCTGACCTCACTGCTCAAGGTCGAAGAACTTAAGCCAAAGTTTGGTCTCACTCTCGTTTAGTCCCCGCCGTTTTTCCGCCGGCTCTCTTGCAGGCCTTTTCCGGCTCAGTTGTTTTTCTAAACCCGCCCAGAAGGCATCGGATTTTACCGAAGTTGCTTTTCTCACCTGTGCTGCCTTTCGTAACCTGCGGTCACTGCTGACTATTGTCAATCTTTTTGGTGCTGTATTTGCCCTTATCTTGTCTTCGATTACCGTGTCGGCATCGCTGTTTCGGCCGGCAAACAGGACCTCCAGATTGCTTATATTGTCGAATCCGCCTTTATCCTTTGGCCCGGTACCGTCAAAGACAATCTCTCCTTTTTCACCGGTTAGTTTCAGGAACTTACCTATAATCCTGCACAACTGTACATCGCTGGTTGACTCGTGGTATTCGGATTTGCGAATTGAATGCAGCAGGTTATAACCATCTATGATAATCGGCATTTATCAGTTTCCGCAAGAGAACCTTAGTTCACCGCCGACGATTGTCTTTTCGACTTTGCCTTTGACCTTCCAGCCGTGATAGGGACAGTTTCTGCTTTCAGGCACTTCATTTATATATTAACGGATAGTTTTGCGGTTCATCTAAGGATTCAATCTCCAGGTCAACATCGAGATTTGGCCAATATAAGTGATGCTCATGTAATAATTGGACATTCAAAATATCTTTCACTTTTGCTTCCTTAAACCAGGGATACTCATCGTAAGGTAAGAAATACTCTTTATCACCTATACAAAGCCATAAACCATGTATGTCAATGTGAGAAATTTCAACTTCCGAAATGTTCTGTCCAGGCGTTTTTAATGTCATTTTCGTGTTCCTCAATTACTTTCTTCAGTTCAGCTATTTGCTTTTGTGAAAGACCGAAGTTTTTTGCTAAATGCACCTGTAAGCCAAAATTTCGCCTTCACCATCGGGGCAGGTTATTATGTACGTGAGCCCTTTTCTCTTCTCGAGAGAAAAAAAGAAAACGATAATTTTTATACCTTAATATAGTTGGACTCATATAATGATTGTACCAATTTTAGCCGATTTTTCAAACAAAAAATAGGATGATGAAGGGATTATATTGAACGTCGCCTAATTAAACACTCAGCAATGAATATGACAATCCGCGTTTTATGTCTCAAATCTTATTTCACCGCCGACGATTGTCTTTTCGACTTTGCCTTTGACCTTCCAGCCGTGATAGGGACAGTTTCTGCTTTTTGAGCGGAATTGAGTTACATCAATTTCATATTCGGCATCAGGGTCGATGATAGTAACGTCCGCCTGCTTACCTGCGCCCAGCGTTCCCTTATCGACACCGATTATCCTGGCCGGCTTTACGGTCATCAATTCGATAAGGCCGGGCCAGTCGAGAATCCCCGGCTCAATCAATGCCTTGATAAAAAGAGCCAATTCACATTCCAAAGAAGCTATCCCGAATGGAGCCGCCAGAAACTCCAGCTCCTTTTCACTTTGCAGATGCGGTGCGTGGTCGCTTACCAGAGCGTCAATCAGCCCTTCGGCAATCGCCCGCTTTAATGCCTCGACGTCTCCGACCGTCCGCAGAGGCGGATTGACCTTATAGTTTGTGTCGTATTCGCTGCAAAATTGCTCGGTTAGGAGCAGATGATGCGGCGTAACCTCACAGGTAACCGGCAGTGAATCTTTCTTGGCGGCCCTTATCAGCTCAACCGATTCTGCCGTCGATATATGCTGGGCGTGATATCGAGTATTTATTTTCTTAACGAGCTGAATATCCCGCCAGAGCATTTGCTGCTCCGCGAGCGGGTCCGAACCCGGCAATCCGAGTATCGCAGAATAATAACCGGAGTTCATCACTCCATCTCCGGCAATCCTGTCATCCTGACAATGCTGTGCTATAAATACGTCAAACATTGACGAATATTTTAGCGCTCGTATCATAACAGCAGGGTCCTGAACTCCCCTGCCGTCGTCGGTAAAGCCGACAGCCCCCGCCTCAGCCATAAAGCCCATTTCCGCCAGCTCGACTCCCTCAAGGCCCTTTGTTATCGCTCCCATCGTATATACGTGAGTCTTTCTCGCCTGCCTTGCCTTTCGATGAATGTATTCGACATCGGTTTCATTTTCGACAGGAGGATTTGTATTTGGCATACAGACAACCGAAGTGAACCCCCCTGCCACCGCAGCCGCTGAGCCGCTTGCTATCGTTTCTTCCTCCTCATCACCCGGCTCGCGAAAGTGAACATGGATATCAATCAAACCCGGAGTAACTAATTTACCCGCAGCATCGATAACAGTCTGCGCAGATTTTTCAATTTTACCGACCTCTGCGATTCTATCATTAACAATAAGCACATCGCACTTTTTATCGATGCCGTTCGCCGGGTCTATGACACGACCGTTTTTTATTAAAAGTTCAGAATTCACAGCAAAAAATTACTAATCAATAATCAATAATCATTTTTTCTGTGCTGCCGCCTGATTAACCAGAAACAGCACAGCCATTCTAACAGCCAGACCATTAGTTACCTGGTCAAGGATAACACTGTTCGTACCATCTGCCACTTCGCTTTCCATCTCCAGTCCTCTGTTAATTGGGCCGGGGTGCATAACCAGAATATCGGGTTTCGCTCTTTTCATACGCTCTACAGTCAGCCCGAAGTAGTGGGAATATTCCCGTATCGAAGGAAAAGGATTGCCGCCTAACCGTTCGAACTGAATCCGAAGCATATTTATCACATCAACCTTTTCGATAACCTCGTCGAGCGAATAGCTCACGCTGACCGGAAGCTGGTTTACCTGTGCCGGTATAAGCGTGGGCGGGCCGACAAATATGACCTCGGCACCGAGTTTTGTCATCGCCCACATATCGCTGCGGGCAACACGCGAGTGCGCAATATCACCGACAATCGCTACCTTCAAACCTTCGAGAGTTCCTTTGATTTTGCGAATCGTATAGACATCCAGAAGCCCCTGCGTGGGGTGCTCACAGAATCCGTCACCGGCATTGACCACGCAGGCATTGATATTTCTGCTCAAAAGCTTTGCTGCACCGCCGGCGTTATGGCGAATTACAATAATATCAATCCCCATCGCTTCCAGGTTCCTCGCTGTATCCAGCAGCGTCTCGCCTTTGCTGACGGAGCTGGCTTTTTCCGTGAATTCTATAACATCCGCACTCAATCGGTTTGCCGCAAGTGCGAAGCTGTTGCGCGTGCGGGTGCTGTCCTCGAAGAATAAATTTACAACGACTTTTCCCCGCAAAGGCGGTGCTTTCTTTACAGACCGCGTGCTTATCTGTTCAAAGCCCTTGGCTGTGTCAAGAATATATGTAATCTCCTCGGCGCTTAATTCCATAAGCCCGAGCAAATGTTTTCGATGCCATTTGAGCTGCTTATTTTTTTTCTTTAACGCCATAACGTCGAATCTCTCATCTCGTTATTCGACTTTCAAAACCCGACATTTATTATTCAATAGTAACTTCTTCTTTACCATCTGACTCAGTGAGAAAAACCTGCACTAATTCGCCGAGTGCGGCATCAGATTTATAGCCGACGTAGTCGGCCTGTATCGGAAATTCTCTGCCGGCCCTGTCAACAAGGACCGCCAATTTTATTGCTTTGGGTCTGCCTAAATCTATAAGCGCGTCCATCGCCGCGCGTGCAGACCGGCCGGTATGCAACACGTCATCAACTAAAATAATAATTTTGCCATCTACATCGAAGCCGATTTCAGTAGTCCGTACCTGTGGCTGGGCGGTACCCTGCGGCAAGTTCAAATCGTCGCGATAAAGCGTAATATCCAGGGTCCCGCACGGAACTTCTTTATTCAGCTTCTCCGATAAT
>CAYWUO010000106.1:0-7934 GCA_964461285.1 uncultured Pirellulales bacterium | reverse complement strand
TTTTGTCACCCTGTAACCAGCTGCCATACGTTGTGAATGTAACCATATATCCGAGCGTCTTTCCCATTGGCGTCATCTCTTTCTATTTAGCCCCCACCTTGCACGGTGGGGGTTTTCTTTTATCCATTTACCCACCCTGCGCGGTGGGGGTTTCTTTTATACGTTTACCCACCCTGCGTGGTGGGGGTTTTTTTATCCATTTACCCACCCTGCGTGGTGGGGGTTTTCTTTTATCCATTTACCCACCCTGCGCGGTGGGGGTTTTTTTATCCATTTACCCACCCTGCGCGGTGGGGGTTTCTTTTATACGTTTACCCACCCTGCGCGGTGGGGGTTTTTTATTCACCGATGTCTTCTTTCCACAACTGCGGATGATTCTCGATAAACGTTTCCATGAGCCTCCGGCACTCGGCATCATCGACAATGATCAGCTCCACGCCGCGCTCTCTCAGATAATCTTCCGGCCCTCGAAACGTGCGGTTCTCGCCGATTATGACCCGCCCGATTCCGTAGAGCAGCACGGCTCCGCTGCACATATCGCAGGGCGATAAGGTCGAATACAGCGTTGCCCGGCGGTAATCGGCAGCCTTGAGCCGTCCGGCATTCTCCATGCAATCCATCTCCGCATGCAGGATCGCACTGCCGTTCTGCACCCGCCGGTTATGCCCGCGCCCAACGATTGTATCATCAATCACCAGCACCGACCCGATGGGGATACCGCCTTCGGTTAGTCCCTGCTTGGCCTCTTCAATGGCCGCTTCAAGAAATTTATCCATCACTTCACCTTTTTTTTTGGCCAGCCGCCGTGGGCGGCGATTATCTCGTCATTTTGTCTTACTATGCCTTTCCACAATGGCGATTCTTGCCTTGAGTTCTTCCTGTTTCTTCCGAGTTACCCCAAAATTCATCTTTAATTATACCTTAGTTTGAAAGTCCACTATTCGGAACGTTCGAAGGTTTCTGTGCACCACCCCCAGCTATTAATAGTTGGCTGTCCCAAATATTCTCAATTGACCGCCTCCCTGTCATTGGTCTCGATTATGTGTAAATCTTTGTGTCTGTAATTTCCATACTTATATGCCCACCATAAGGGCAAATCTACAATATCAGAAAATATTGTCATATCTCGATGTGGTGCAAATCCGTACCAGCATCTAAATTTGGAATCAAAATGGTCGAGCAGGTTATCAATCAGCTTTTGATACTCGCAAAGAACAAATCCAAAATATGCTCTGATGTCTTCATATTCCTTTACAGTTCTGCCTCTTGTTCCAAAATGTCCAAGAACAGTTTGCCCGTCAACTCCATGCCTGATAGAAATAATCATTGATTCATAATAATGTTCCAAATTAACCCTTCTCTGCCTCATTTCAGGAAACCATGTGATTGGACGTGCTAACAGTTCGCTAAGATCTTCTGGTAATTTCCCATTTTTAGCTTTTCCTAAAAGCTTATTGAAGCTTTTTGTCACTTCAATAATCGGCTCGTTTTGATTATAAAAGTATTTGATTATCCCTGACACATCATCTAACAATATCCGAAGCAATAAATAACACACCTTCAAGAAACATCTAGCCTTAGCATAAGCCATATAATTAAATTGTTCAGGTGTAATCGTTGTTTCCTCAAGTATCGTCAAATTATTATCTAAATATGAAAGCATTAATGATAAGTCATAGCTATTGTCGTTATATGAAATAATCTCTGGTGGTATTCTTATAGGAGGCTGAGTTTTCTTAAGGTGGTTCATCATAGTAAGCCAATTCCCTATATATCCGCTTAAATTATTATTATGATTTATGTTCACTGGTCTGCTCCGCGCCAGTTCTATTCACACAATTTGAAAATGTTTCAATTTAAATCTAATTATTAAACAGTATTTTTCATCTTAATTATACAACATATAACACCTAGTTTCAGAGTTAAGAAAGGTTTATTAGCAACAGTCACCGTTTTTTGTGCACTACCCCCAGCCATTAATAGGTTTCCGTCCCTATTATTCAAAACTTAATCTATCCTTCTAAACATTGAAAGGTCAAAATTATTAATTGAAGAAGACCGAAGTTCATGGCCGCTATCATTAAAAATAAGTTCTACAATATGATTGTCTGATAAAAAACTACCTTCAATATTGCTAATTCTGCCATTCCTTATTCTTCTTGATAACTCTCTCGCAATATATTGAGAAAATGAATTATGCTGCCCTGTGTCTATACCACCTATTGGCATACCTATAGCATCAAAGTCGGCTTGATATTGTTCCCGAAAACTTATAGCTATTTGGTATGGGGTTAAAAATGGTCTTCCAAAATGATGCTCCGGATCGTGTGAATAACGGACATTTAAAATATTCAAAATCCTTTCTTCTAAATTATATTGTTCCCAAATAGTCATTAAAAAACTCCTTTTTTTTATTGTTTTAGTTTTTTAACTATTTTTTATACGGTTTCCGCATAACTTCAACTTCACCAGTGCTACCAACGCTACGGTTTATCTTAATTCCTGCTCAAGGCTAATCAAGTAATGCCAGGGGCAATTTTTTATCTCCTTATGACGTTCTTGTGATAAAGTTACTTTATTTTTTAAGAACGATATGCCAACCATTCCAATCGCGCTTAATACTCCTGCAAACCCACCTGCAACTTCCCCTATGGCGACACTACACAAGCATGGCCATGCTATATTTATTGATGATGTAAAATTCTTTATTCCAATGTCATTTAATGTTTTTCGATGGTCATTAATCGATTGCTGTATTTCATGTTTCTGCTCATTAAGATAATCAGACAGGGCATTAGGATCATCTAATTCTTGTGCCTTGCCGCGAATTTCCTCCACCGCTTTACGAAATCTTCGCCGCTCATCATTTCTCTGCTGACGAAATCTGAGAATGTCATCAAATGATAGCTTCGCTAATTGTTCAGAAGCAGGAAAATCTACATTTAGTTGCATAAGAATATTATCCTGCTGTGTTTTCGGTGGGATTATATTGTCAGACCATAGGATGTACTGTCCTAAGTCTGACAGTCCGGGAATGTCGGTTAGCATTGGAGCGTTAATTTTTGTACTCATTTCCATAGCGAGAACCATCGAATACAATGTTGCAATATAAGGCTGAGCGTGATAAAATTTACTAACCCCTCCTTCAAAATGTCCCAATGCAACCTTATGGCCCATTTCTAGAAATATCTTTTCACAAAATTTATCATTATGAATAGTAACATCTTTCAATTCAGGAAATCTTTCCTCAAGAAAATCCCTTACTTTAGCGTCCAGCACACCTTGATTATGGCAGTACTTTCGTATTTTCTTCATAAATGCCACACTTGCATCAAGAGAATAGGGTTTCGGATCCGTTGCTACTATTGCTCCTTCATTAGATAGATATTTAATTTCATCATTAAAATAATGTTGCTCCGGAGCAATGCATCTAATAGCATCCCAATACAACAATGCACACTTCAACCACTCAATGTCTTGAACATTGATAAATGGATAATAAAGTGCGATTCCGAAATCATTCGGCTTATCTGTCATTTTTCTCTTCGTCGCCATAGTTTCCTAACGCCGCCCTCACCGGCGCAGGGCTGGTTCGCTAATAATAATTTCCAACCATTTATCTCACCTTTATATCATATCACCGTCAGCCCAATTTTTCAACAGAATTTCCCCCAAAATCCAACAAGCAAAACCCAAAACCGCAATTATTTTCAAGACAAAATCCGCGTTGGTCTGTAGTTACTAATACCAGAAATTTCCAAATCCTTCAATCCAAAACCTTATAAAATTTGCTCCGCGTAACTCAAAACTCAACACTCAAAATTCAAAACTCTTTAAACTCTGCGGTTAAAAAATCTTCGTGTCTTGGGGTCTTCGTGGCTAATTTTGAACATTTGGTCATTTGAATTTCGAATTTGCTTCGGATTTCGAGCTTCGGATTTCGAGCTTCGGATTTCTGATTTGTTCGTATCGTCCGTCCTCTGTCCTCCGTCCTCCGTCCTCTGTCCTCTGTCCTCCGCTACGAATAGGCCTTGTATTGGTATTGTAATTTTGGTTTTTTATCGGCCCGTCCTATAAAAAGATAAAGTTTTTCGGATTTCTTTGCCGATTATTAATATCGGGCGTTTAGTTACTTCTTAGCATTGAAAATGAAGGTTTTACATAGTGTACAAAAAAGCCATTTCTGTAGTGAAAAGGGGGCATACCGCTTCCGACTGGTCATTATGCGGAGCGGTGCCGTAGCAGGAGAAGAACAATGAGAACTATTGCGGTTGTTAATCAAAAAGGCGGTTGTGGAAAGACCACAATATCGATAAACCTCGCAAGTGCTCTTGCTGAGATGGGAAAGAAGATTCTGTTGGTTGATATAGACTCACAGTCGCATTGCGCAGTTGGTCTGGCCGTACCGGAGGATCAAATTGAACAGAGTATATATGATGTCCTGATTAGCAGAAGCAGAAACGAGCCTATACGCCTGTCGGAAATGCTATGGCAGATTAGTGACCGGCTTGAGTTGGCTCCGGCCAGCATAGACCTGTCGGCATTTGAGCAGCAGATGGCCGGGATTAACGAGCGAGAATGCTGCTTGAGAGATGCCTTGAAGGAGGTAAGGGGCGAGTATGACTACACAATTATAGATTGTCCCCCAGCCGTCGGCCTGTTAACCTTCAACGCACTGACCGCGGCAACGGATGTTATTGTGCCTGTCGAGACGGGTTACTTTGCCCTGCACGGCCTCAGCAAGCAGCTTGAAACCCTCAGAATCCTCTGCGAGCGATGCGCCCAAAACGTCGAAGTTAAGGTCTTGGCAAGTATGTATGATGTAAGAACGAAAATGGCCAGAGAGATTTTGGCGGAGCTGCGGGCACACTTTGGTGATAAATTGTTCAAAACTGTGGTTAATTTCAATACTAAAATCAAGGAAGCATCCAGTTTTGGTCAGCCTATAAATGAGTACGACCCTGCAAGTAAAGGACATAAGGACTTTCAGGGGCTGGCCGAAGAAGTTATCAGCTCCGAGGCCAAACAGCAGCGCCGCCAGATGGTCAACTCCCTTGCCGACCAGATCGAATCGATTAGCGTCTCTGCTGACGAGTTGTTAAAGGTGGCAAAGCCGGAGATTAGAGCTGTTCAGCCTCCAAAAGCAAGACCAATCCGTATTGAAAAAGAGCAGGCAGTGGAAATCCAGGAAGCGACGGCCGCGCTGAATCGGGGATCGAGCCGGGAGCAGTCAGCCGTTACCAGCGCAAAGCTTTCCGACTATTACGGCGTCAGCCAGATAGACGATGCCGTTGTTTTTGTAACGCTGTATCCGCGTGCTGGTAGTGTTCAGATTGCCGGCGACTTTAATAATTGGCAGCCGGCAAAGACTCCGCTGCAAAAGGTCGGCGAAAGCGGCGTCTGGCAGACAAAAATAAAGCTGCCCTATGGAAAATATCACTACCGGCTGGTTGTTGACGGACAATGGCAACAGGACCCGTATAATGAGGTAACCGAACTCAATCCATTCGGTGAACATAACTCCATCATCGAAGTAAAATAAAAACCTGATAAAACGTAATTATAGTCCATTCAATATCTTACATCACTTTCGCGCCTGCAGAGCTAAATTTTTAAATTTTTTCCTTGCAATATCGTCCGATAACGTTATATTTTCCAACACTAGAGGAGGCATCATCTGCTTATATAATTTGCGGGTATTTAGCTGGTTGGCTGGGTATGGAAGCTCATAGAATAGTACAATGGATTGTCGCAACTCTTCTCATCGGAGCTGGTTTTTGTCTTGACGTTTTTGCCGGCCCGGTACCTATTGTTTACAGCTACGATTTCGAGCTGGACCTGCTCGACCCCATCGGCACCGTTCCCGCTGTGACTGAGGCAGTGATGGAAGTCCCCGACCATTTTGTTATTACCGACCTTAATATTCAAATCGATATTACTCACGAATTCGTATTCGATTTACAGCTAATTTTGCAAGGGCCCAGTGGCGTCAGTCTTTGCCTGAATAAGTACGAATCCGAAGAGATTTTTGTGGGCGAAAATTACACAAATACCATATTCGACGATGAGGCCGCGGTCTCAATTGAAGATGCCACAGCGCCATTTACCGGCTCATTCAAGCCCGAACCCGGCGAGCTGCTGGAGATTTTTGACGGCTTGGATGCTTATGGCACGTGGCGGTTGCAGATTTACGATATGTGGGCCACTGACACCGGCACATTAGACCACGTCGAGCTTATCTTTACCGTCCCGGAACCGGCAACCGCGGCAATCCTGGTATTCGCTGCGTGCTTAGCAGCTCTCAAAAGACCCCGCTGCAGCAGATAGATTAGCCACGAAAAGGCACAAGTTCGTCGCTCCCGCCTTCGCTAAAAACAAGCTTCGGCGAGACAAGCGTGACCCGTGAAGCGTAGATGAGTAAATGCGTAAAAGAGTGGATGAGTTAATGAGTATAAAAGATGTTTATCAGGATGTCAGTGGACGTGGTTATTTTTCTTAAAGTTCGGGGCTGCAAATTCTCCGAACAGCTCTTTTGCTTTGGCATCGTAGCTTCTCGCAGCAGCTTTTTCATCATCGAAAAAACCAATTAATATTGCCTTTCCGTTGCAGTATATTCTCGCCTGCCATTTACCAGTTCTTTTGTGCCATGTAACACCCTTATATTGCGAGGTGCAATTACCTCGTTTTTTGCGTTTATTCCAAGTATTCTGCTGCATAGTACAAATTCTCAGATTGCGCTTTCTGTTATCCAGGCCGTTATGATTTATATGGTCGACGAATTTGCCTTCCGGCGGTTTTAATATTACACTATGCATCCTGACGGTTATCTGACTGAGTCCGCGCCTGTTTGTACCAGCCGAACGCGCTGCATAGAATCCCCTTGGGCTTCGAATCGCAAACCAGTTATATTTCGCAAGCTCTTCGTAATCTTCCGGGTCAACGATTGCGTATTTACCCTGCGTAAGCGGTATTTTGCGGTATGTACAGCCGTAGCGCAATTTTCGCCAGCCCAGTGCCAGCCATAAACGAAGCCGGCAAACAAACTCAGGCAGCAATATATTTATTTGAACCGTTCGCATCTGTCCTCCACACGAAAAGGAACTTTCTTTACTTTTTTATGGCAACCTTGCCGGATTCGTGGAACTGCTGTTCCGTAAGACGTGGCTTTCTAGCTCGATTCGTGGGCGGCCTACCCTGCGAAGCCCTTCTTTTGGCGAAGCGGGGGTCTCCGCGAACGTGTGCTGCCTGAGTGCACATTTACATTATATCTAATATTTAAAGTTTGTTCAATAAAAATCAAACTTTTTATAAATATTTCCCAAAAAAGTGTCCTGAACAGAAGTATTTATTAAATCTGAGGTTAAAAACCCTGAGCTTGTCGAAGGGTAAAAATCTAATAAAAATAATAAAAAATTTGTCAATGAACAACAAAATGGAGGATTTAAATCCAAAATCGGCTTTTTTAGAGTTTCAGGTCCATATTTCTGCTCTTATACTACCCTTTTACGATTGTTCCAAAGAGAGGAAAAATGAAAATTATGTACTAATACGGATTCTCTCCTCTATTTGTAGATCTTGAGTTATCCATCCGATTTCACGCATTCTCGTAACGGTTTGGTCATATACTGGAGCCATTTTATTCGGGTCTCGCATTGTTACAATCAGAGCCACTTTCTGTGGTTCAGGTTTTGTAAATTTATAATTATGGCGTTCTAAAAGACGTAGCTGAAGATTCCACACCCTCCCTTTAACTCCTCTTTTAGTAATATGTCTATACACTTTCAAAGGTGACCATTTAAAACCATGTTTAATTTGATAATGTTCATACAAGCGGGCATGCAGGTAGAGAAGATTTGCGTGATTTTATTGAAATGCTAAAACCAGAACATATAATCCCATCACACGGAGGATTAAAACAAGTAACTCCTCTTGTT
>CAYWUO010000105.1:0-7989 GCA_964461285.1 uncultured Pirellulales bacterium | reverse complement strand
CGAGTAGCTCAGTTATTGGTTTTTCGCTGACAGTAATGAAACGAGGCAGAGGTACCATATCGTCTCCGTGGCCGCCCATTAAGAGGCACTTTATATCCTTGATGCTCACGCCAAGCTCGGTTGCGAGAAAGTAACTAAAGCGGGCGGAATCCAGAGCGCCGGCCATTCCCATAACCTTGTTTTTGGCAAAGCCGGTTACCTTGGCGGCGGTGTAAACCATCGCATCGAGCGGATTACAAACAACAATTAAAATGCTGTCGGGAGAGTATTTGGCGACTTTTTCGCTGACATCTTTAACAATCCGGACATTTTTTGCGAGCAGGTCGTCGCGATTCATACCGGGCTTACGCGGCAGGCCGCTTGTTACGATGACGAGATGGCTGCCGGCTGTCTTTTGCCAATCGGTTGTGCCAATGATATTGCAATCGAAGAGCTGCAAAGGAGCGGCTTCGGCGATATCGAGGGCCTTTCCCTCTGCAAGTCCTTCGACTATATCAAGCAGAACGATATCACCGAGCTGTCTTGTCGCTGCGATATGGGCGGTTGTTGCACCGACGTTACCGGCGCCGACTATTGTAATTTTGTCCTTTGCCATTTGAATTTCCTTGTACGATAGTTCATAAACCGTAGAACGAAGGGATGATTATAAGAAAAAATCAGGATAATGCTAAGAAAAAAGGCGTAGGCCTGATTAAATCAGGACCCACGCCCCGTCCAACTAAAATGATTATTCAATACCTATCAGCCAGTTTTCAGTAAACTCGTGTAAATCATTGGCGTCCACATTACCGTCATCGGTAAAGTCAGCTCCATTGCACTGGCCACAATCGGTTTGCTGCCAATAGGGTGCAAACGAAGCGAAATCAACGAAATCCACATCGCCATCAGCATCCATATCGCCATCTTCCGGTATGCCCTGATAGAGACGCACCTTTCCATCAGAAGCACAGATTGAGCACAGCGAAAGCATCATTTGTGGCCGTTATTAACAAAAAAACTGCTGATATCATCAATACTAAATGTTTCATCACACGTCCTCACATGTGTAAATGAATAAAATCCGCTTTTCTATATTGGAAAGCTCGGAATGGACAAGACAAGAGCTTTCTCAGCACCCTTCCTTGAATACTGTAGTTTATATGATTATATGAAAAATGTCAAGGGAATTACGGTTTATTTTGCTTCTATATGTTGCTTATTATTGATTTTATCTATTATAATCGTTATCTTGTGCGAGATAAAATGTACGCCAGAGCGTGAGGTGCGGTATGACCATAACCGTTATTTATGACAATAATCCATACAAAGAAGGCCTGAAGACCGCATGGGGGTTTTCGTGCCTGATAACAGGAACCGAAAAAACAATCCTCTTCGATACCGGTGGTGACGGCCCATCGCTACTTAACAATATGAAGAAATTGTCAATAGAGCCCCGAACAATAGATATAGTTGTTCTTTCTCATATTCACGGCGACCATACAGGGGGATTAAATGGCTTCCTAAAGGAGAATTCCGATGTTACGGTGTATCTGCCGGAATCTTTTCCACAGAAATTTAAAGATAATATAAAAGACCATAAAGCAAAAGTAGCGGATGTTAAGCAATCTTTGAAGATTTGTGAAAATGTATATTCCACCGGCCAGCTTGGGATGTTGATAAAAGAGCAATCTCTGATAATAAAAACGGACAGGGGGCTTCTGATAATAACCGGCTGTGCGCATCCGGGTATTGTGAAAATCGTAAAAGCAGCAAAAGATTTGATTGAAGATGATATTCTTTTGGTGATGGGCGGATTCCATCTGGAGTGGGCGACAAAGGGCAAAATCGAAAAAGTTATTTCGGCTTTCAAGCAGATGGGTGTTCGATACGTTGGCCCGAGTCATTGTACCGGTGAAAAGGCAAGGGCCTTGTTTGAGAAGCACTTCGGCAATAAATATGTAAGCATCGGCGCAGGAAGAGCCGTGACTATGGCAGATTTGCAGTGAACGCAGTCAGACAGTAACGTAATCTTTATATGAGCGAGAAGGATAAAAATAATTTTACGAAGGGGGAAGCTGAGCAGCTTGACGATGAGTTTATCCCGAATGACGCACGGCCACTTTGTCTTAAGTGTTTTACTGCCTGTCATCCGTTGCAATATTATTGTCACAATTGTGATTGTGACGATGCTATCAATCCACTTACGCCGTATATCGGATTTGTAAATATTCGTTTTAACTATGGTATCTTCTTAACAATGTGGCGGAAGCTCTGGCATGATAAAAATACGTCCATAATCAGCAGGTTGTTTTATCTGTTTATGATTACAATGCAAGTACCAGGATTTATAGTGATTGGTCTGCCCCTGCTGTTAATTTATAAAATACATCGTACCAGATTTCGGGAAATAACAATGATTGCGTTTTTTATTATTGCCATCGTATTATTTATACTCTTTTTTCGTTACAAACTTTTCACCGGCCTTGTTTCAAGCCCCATTATCGTTAATCGATAATCAGTTCTGAATTTTGCATTCTCCAGTGTCAAAACGGCGCCGAAATTTTTAGATAGTTTGCTTGACAAGTAAGGCCGAATTGTGGATAATAACTATAGAGCTTTAATATCTGTTTGCAGGCGGGGAAAGCTATGCGTTTGGTAATTAAACAAAACGGACGGAACGTCAAGGAATTTCAATGCTCAGCGGGGCCTGTATACATCGGCAGACACGTAGAAAGCCAGATATTTCTTCCCGATAAAGCGATATCAAGGCAGCACGCCGTAATCTTTGCGACGCATAACGGAAAATGGATGGTCGAGGACCTCGATTCGGCGAACAAGACGTATCTGAACGATAAGCAGGTAAGCAAGGCGGAAATCAAGACCGGAGACATCCTGAAAATCCTTGATTTTACTATAGAAATTAATCTCGAAGAAGATTCCAAAGCGGTCAAAGATATTCATATGGAAGATACGCTGATAACAACTGCCCGCAAGCCGCAGATTATAGTAAGAAAAGTTGATGTTGAGCAAGCACCCGATATCAGGTTGCCGGCCAAAAGAGCAAAGGATTTCATGGAAGCCACCGAGGCAATTTGCGAAGCCAAAAGCCCTGAAGAATTGCTCAAGGTTCTGTTGAAAGTTACATTAAAGCAGTTTGCCGCTTTTCATAGCTGGTGCGCATTACGCGATGAGTCGCAAGGGGCGATGACATATCACGCCGGCATAAGAAGCGACGGCAAACAGGTCGATATAGACCAGATAAACATTAAAGAGAAAATTAACAAGGCTGTTGAAAAGTGTCATTTCTTACTTCTGCCGCAAACTTCGAGTCAAACAGGACAAGACAAAATTTGTTCTGCGATGATAGCACCTATTATTGACCAGACGGGTTGTTTCGGTGTGATATATGTCGATAATGCTGTGGGCCAGGAGTGCTATAGTCTGAGCGATTTGGACTACCTGATGCTGCTGGCAATCCATACGGCCGCGATACTGGAAAACTTCTGACCTGCGGCGATATTTGTTTGAATATTTTACGGTTCGGCGTTTACGGCGTTAGATTCTTCAGCATTAATTTCATTAGGTTCTTGCGGTTCTGGAGCATCCTCGAGTAAATCGGAAAGCTCCTTCGTCAGGTTCTTCGCTTTATGGTCGGGGATTTCATAAATCCATCCCTGATGCCTCTCGGAAAAAACTTTTGTTTTTTCCCAGTCCAGCAGTTTTGCTTCTTTTTCCTTCAATTGCTCTTCTGACTCATCCTGTTTCGGCCTTTCAATAGTATCCTTAAAGGAAGCCTGACAAGTTATGAATGTCTTGTCGTTCTTTTGGGCGATGTCTATCGTATAAACGGCTGAGGTTTTCAGCCGGCACATATATTTTCTGCCGAAGAGCAAACCGGAGCTTTTATTCGTGACATTTTCAAGTCTTAAGTTCGTCAAGGCAGTGAAGACACCCTGGCTGTCGCTGGTTTTAAGCTTCTTGCCTTGCGTGAGGTTTTCCAGCAGTAAGTCTTTACTGTCTTCTTTTGCTTTTAGCGTATATTCGCCGTTCGGGGAGCTGACCGTTACCGACTCAATTTCTTCGCGCTTGAAAGAAGTAATGTTTTGCTCGATATAATTAATTACCTGATTACCAAGCCGGGGGACACTATCTGTAATGTACACTTTATTGCTCAATTGCTTATCGCTCGAAAGCAGTCTTACATAGGTGCCGGCCCCTGTTTCCCTTTTTCCCCCCACAATGACACCTGCAAGAATTGTTGAGTTTGGTTCCGGTGTCAGGAATTTAACGACATTGGTCGCTTTTTCCTCTGTTACACCGAGGTCTTCGTGATTTGCCGGATTGTCGGTAATAAATTGTGACCAGCGGATTTCCTGGCACTTTGAGAGCAGATTGTTTATCTCGCTGACCTTTGCGGGGTAGTTATCCTTGTTGGCAACGACAAAGCGGCCTGCTATTCGATTTAACGTTACAATGTTATCGCCTTTACCTAAAACGATGCTGCCGATTCGAGTTGTATTAAGCCCCGGAATGAGATAACCGGGTGTCTCCGGCTCTGCAGGACCGGTGGCGATATATGATTGAACAACAGCCAATATGACCATAACAACAGCAACAATGGCGAGTATTGTAAGCTTTTTGTTACTCATCTATAAGACTCCAATGTTATGCTTTACATCCGAAATTCGAATTTTGGAATTCGTACCTTTACTTAAGCATCACTTGCGTGACTGATATAATGTCTCTTTCTTACACTTCGGCGGATGCCCAACATTACAGCGATTACGAGAATAACCACTGGTGCCATCAGCACGTTAAAGTTGCGAAGGGCGTTACCTAAATGCTCGGTTCGTTCGCGTCTTTTCAATTTTATATCATTTAGCTGGCGCTGTGCCTCGTGTTTCTTGAGTTCAATATCCCGTCGTTTTTGGAGAATTGTGCTGCCGATGACTTCCGCCTCTTGCCCTTTGGCCGAGGCCAGAATAGATTGTAATTCTTTCGTGAATCCGGAGATTTGTACATTTAGTTTTACAACCTCTTCTGCGGTTTCAGCTTCCGCCTGTCTTTCAATTTCGTCAACAACATTGAACGGCCGCTTGAAGTTGCCTCTGGACCTGATTGAAATCAAATCGGCTGAGCCGGTCAAATCATCAATTGAATTCAGCATTAAAGTACTGTTATCACCCCAGGGTGCCTTGCCAAAGATAGAAAAATCCTGATACGCCAGCATGTCGCTTATAAAGTCAACATCGGTGTAAACCACTACGGCACAGTCCCGCTCTGCCTGTGTTATACCTGTGATTTGTTTTTTGATTTTCCTGGTTTCGTTCGGGTCTTCTGACTTTTGCTCAACCTCGATTTCAATGCCATCAGGAAAGCTGCTCTTGAAACGACCGGTAACCAAATAACCCATCGACACCGGCTCAAATCCCATGGTGAATCTGCTTTTTAGTTTGGCCGGAGTCAGAAGCATAAGTTCATATGGGCCGCTTACTGTAACACTATTGCCCTGGCTGGTTGTCGTGAGAAGCGGAGTTCGTTTAATATTCGCCGCTTTTATTTCGTTTGGGTCACCAATTTCATTCAATACACCGGCATATAGAATCCGTACCTGGTTAAGCTCAGCAGTAATAACGTTGTCTGTGTTGAAACATCCGGGCTTTAGACCCATGTAAGTGACGACTTTTTCAAGTCGTTGATTTGGGCCAAGAGGTGCAGCTAACATGATGCTCATATCGCCGGCAATTGTGCTCACGGGCATTTCAAGGCCCCAGGTTCGTAAAAGTACGTTTAGGTCCGAACTCTGTGAAGCGCCCATTTGCATAGCCGTTTGGTCGGGTCTGTCCACAATACAATGTGGGTCAACGCATACGATTGTTCTGCCACCTTCGAGGACAAACTGGTCTATTGCAAACAAAGTTTGTTCCGGCAGCTTTTTAGGGTGCATAACAAGCAGGATATCAACATCGTTTATATCGTTAACATCTGTTGGGACGCGCTTTACTTCGTACTTTCTGCGTAACTGCTGAACGAAAGTCCATGGTGGCTGGGTTGGTTGGTTCTGCATCCGCCTCAATTGGGCCATATATCCGCTGATGTCTTCACCCATTACCGGCAGCGAGCTCAGGACCCCTATTTTTTTCTTTTGGCGTGTGATAGCGGTATCAATACAGGCGCTTATGTCGTATTCAACAAAATTCTGTCGGTCAGGAGAAAAGAATTCTATTGCCTTCTCGGCTCCAAATTGTGTCTGCAAAACCAAGCCGAAGAAGAAGCTCTCCTCCTGAGTTATGGAATAGCGGTCCAGGCCGTAGCGTAATGCCTGCGCTTCATCGTCAGAAAAAGGGCGTGGGTCGATTATCTGCAGCTTAATCATTCCTTTCGAGGCTGCTGCGTATTCCTGAAGTAGCGATTTAACGAACTCGTAGTAATTATTGAAATACTTAATCTGGTCCGGCGCTTTCAAAGTGGCTGTTTTTGCATAGTAAAGCTTCATTGTTATTGGCTGATTAAGTTTGGCTAAAATTGCTTTTGTCCCGTCCGAAAGTGTGTAGAGCTTTTGGTCGGTGACGTCAAGCTTCAGTCTCTTTGCGATATTTTGGCAGATTTTTATGGCACTGAAAGTAATTACCAGAACGAGCACGGCACCAATAGCCGCTCGTACAGTTCTGTTTAGACCTTTGGAAATTTTCTGTTTTTTTGCCATACTGTTCTAAATCTCCTTAAATACGCTGTCGTACAATTTCTATCTGGATTTATTATCCGGCTTTGGTTTCATCCAAAAGGATACTGGTGGCAATAATCCACCCGACAATCAGCAGCCCAAAGTAAGAAAGGTCTCTGAATTCCAGCACCCCTTTCTGGGTAGACTCAAAGTGTGTTTGAAAACTCATATTTTCGATTGCCGAGACGAGGCCGGACGGTAAAAAAGAAGAAAGATAATTCAGCGTTGTCGGCATACCGACGAAGACAAGTATTGTACAGGCGACCACCGACAGGACGAAACTAATGACCTGATTTTTGCTCATAGCCGAAAAAAAGCAACCGATAGCCAAAAAACCTCCGGCCATCAGCACACAGCCCAGGTAACCTGTAATTATCAGGCCGATGTCAGGTTCACCGAGGTAACAAACCGTAATAACCATAGGGAAAGTAAGCGCTAATGCAATTATCAAAAAAAGCCAGGCGGCTAAGAACTTTCCCAGGACCGCCTGTGTTATTGTAATCGGCAAAGTAAATAACAGCTCAATCGAACCTGCCCTTCGCTCTTCAGCCCAGAGACGCATAGTCGCCGACGGTACCATAAAGATAAACAGCAGCGGCATATTCATAAAAAAGATGCGCATATCCGCCTGGCGCATTTCGAAAAAGCCCTGCTTGAATGTCAGGTACCCTGAAAAAAACAGAAAGATAACAAGAAATACGTAAGCGATGGGAGTAGTGAAATAACTCTTTAGCTCTCTTTTGAACACTGCCAAAAAACCCTGCATTTGGTGCTCCTGTTCAAATATTATATATATTCGGGTCCAAAGCCAAAGCTATGCAACTTTGGCCTTTGTGATTTTACGAAAGACTTCATCAAGACTGCAATTATGCTTTTCCTTAAGCTGCTGTGGAGTTGAATCAACGAGTATTTTGCCTTTTGAAATAATAATCGTTCTCGAACAGATGACCTCGACTTCTTCAAGGATGTGTGTGGATACAATGATACACTTATCCTTTGCCATTTTGCCTATAAGCTGTCTTACCTCGAATTTTTGATTAGGGTCGAGACCATCAGTAGGTTCGTCGAGGACAAGTACCTGCGGGTCGTGTATTAGCGCCTGAGCCAGGCCGACACGCCGCATATATCCCTTTGACAGGGTTTCAATGGTTTGATGGTAAACAGATTCGATAGAGCACATCGGGACAACCCGGTCAAGAGCACGTTTTCGATTTTTGCCCTTAATATTTCTGGCATCACAGACAAAGTTCAAGAAGCTTCCTACCGTCATCTCACTATATGCGGGT
>CAYWUO010000104.1:2123-8036 GCA_964461285.1 uncultured Pirellulales bacterium | reverse complement strand
GATACAGGTGATGTATTGCTCGGAGGGTTAGGATTTCCTCAGCCGATCATCGCTAAGCGTGAAGCTGATACAACGTTATTAGTCAAGAACGGCCAGACAATAGTTTTAGGCGGGTTACGCAAAAAGGATGTCTCCCATCAGATTAACAAAATACCTTTACTGGGTGATTTGCCATTGGTTGGTTTGCTTTTTAAGTTTGAAGGCGAAGAAACGATTAACAGCGAAATAGTCGTCTTTGTAACTCCGTGGATTATTGAACCAGCGATACCAATAGATTCGCCAGTTCTGACAAATCTGTCGGAAACTGAAAAGCGGCAGTTTGAAGCAACCGAGTTTAGAGGACCAAAGCTTATTAAGACAAGAGCAGAGAAATCTGAGGATTAACCGGTGGATGGGTTAATGGTAAATGAGTTATGCATACCCGCAATGACGCATTGACGGTTTATTAGTCTTTCTTTAGATAAAGCGTCTGGGTGGGGAAGGCAAACTCGATTTTCTCGGCTTCAAATCGCTTCATCATTTCCAGATTGACACGCTGATTTACCTCGTGGTACAGCCAGTAATCGGCTGGCTTTACCCAGTAACTCATATAAATATTCAGCGAGCAATCGTTGAACTCGCTAAAATAAACTCTCGGCGGTTTCTCCGGGTCGGTGTTTACCTCAGGGATATCAGCGAGGATATCTTTTATAATCTCAACTGCCCTTTTCGCTTTTGTATGGCCTGAATCGTAAGTTATAGTTATATTAGAGGTCCTTCGAATAAAGGGGCGTTTTCCTAAATTTTCGACGGGCGAATTTGCTATTACACTGTTTGGTATGGTAACGAGATGTCCCTGCAGTGTGCGCAAGCGTGTGCTTCTAAAGCCGACTTCCTCGACTGGCCCTATATGCTCACCAATCTTTACAAGCTCACCCATTTGAAACGGCCGGTCGGTAAAGATAGTTATAGAGCCGAAAAAGTTAGCAATAGTATCCTTGGCGGCCAGGGCAATTGCTATGCCGCCGACGCCGGCACTAAGAAGAAGTGACTTGACATTCGCACCTAAGATATTTTCGCTGATAAGAAGAACGGCAACAATCGCTATTGTTATCCGCAGGGCTTTGCGAATTATAGGTACAAGCATATCATCAAGTTTTGTCTCTGTTTTGCCGACGAGGCGATTGAGATAGTATTCAATTACATCAACTAACCGATAAAGTGCATAAGCGGTGGCGATGGCGGCTAACACTCGAGCAATTGATGTCCAGCCACTACCGATGACAGTTCGAATCCCGGTTTCATCATTGAAGTATAAAGGGACTTTGGCGAAGGATATTCCGGCTGCAAATATTGCTACATAAATCGGATTAGCGAGAGATTTAAGGCATAGATTTAAAGGGCCGATACCCCTTTTTTCGGCAAGCCGTTGGGAATAAGAATTGATGATAAACTGGACAATTCGCCCTATGGCCAGTGTTAGCAGCGCAATTAACAAGACAAGGCCGAAACGCCAAATTTCATTTCCTTTGATTATTTCGCCTTTCCAGAAGTCAGCTAATGCTATAGTTAATGACATCATTTTCTATCTCCATGATTGACTTGGTAATTAGATACATTTACCATATATCCTAATTGTCCTGTTAAAACAAGCATTTTTGCTCCGCGGATAAATACGCTTCGAGCTAAAAATTGGGTTTGAATTGGCTTTGAATTGGGTTTGTTTTTCCCAGGATAGTTCATTGTTCGTGGTTCGTAGTTCGTTGTAATACAAAGACTTAGGCTCATTTGGACACCTGGTGAAATTGGCTTTGGGATTTTTGGGCCAAAAACGGGGGGTGTGTTTTCATAACCTTTTGATTTATAATAATTTACGTTCATGCGATTTTTATGAAAATTGGGTTTGTTTTGCATAATTGCTCGCTTTTGATTGACAGATGTTTCTGACGAAGGTGGACAAAAGCGAGAAATCCGAAATCCTAATATCGAAATCCGAAACAATGTCAAAACTCCAAATAACAAATGTTCAAAACGAATTTTAGTAGATTATTTGACTTGGAACTGCTGTTCCGTAAGACTTGTCCGCCACTGGCGAGACTTCTGTGCTGCCTGAGCACATTCGGTATTATACCAGATATGGGCCGATTTTCAAGTAAAAAACGGCATTTTTTATTAAAATTTTTGCCACGAAGGCGCTAAGACACAAAGAATTATAACCGCAGATTAACGCGGATTTACACGGATTATTTTTTGCCACGAAGGCGCAAAGACATAAAGCATTTTCTACCACAGGGCTCGCATCCGTCTTCGCCAAGGCTACGCCGGACAAGGAGAGCGCGGAGGGATAGATTTTAACAGCTATTTGGGACTGGGCAGTTGTCTTCTCGATGCAGGCATCTGCGAATCCAGCAGCCGACGTCCGTTAGGCCGTACGAAAACGGCCTGCATAATAATATGCAACGCTGTTAAAATCACATGATGGCCTCATAATCTATATGCGGCTGGCTTGTCTTTAATAACGAAACAATTGGTTGTCTATTGCGTTTGTTTGGTGAAACGGATTGAGGTGATAGAGCAGCGGCTTAATGAGAACACCGCTCAAGGCCGATTCTGAAAAGGATTAGAAAGAAAAAGGACAGCTTGTTGAAGACGGCCTTTATTTTCATAAAAACGAGTTATAAGATGTAATCACGGTTAGAACTTATAGCCGATTCCAGTGCCGATGCCCCAAGCGCCACCCGTGAACTGTAACTCGACGAATAGATAGCAACCGTTAGTTACCTCAGAAGGTTTTGGCTTGATGTCTAACTGTGCGCCGATGTACCCGCCGAAAATCGAGTCCTGTTTTATGTCGGCTAATGATAAACTTGTCCCAGCCGCGCTTGCATCAACATCTCCATTGAGGAAATGTAGGAATGGTCCGCCATAAATCGAGAGGGCATCGGACGCCTTCCAAGTTGGGCCAAGAGCGACCTGGATTTCGTGCGCATCCACCTCAAGGGTTACTTTCTCATCATCAATTGTCCACGAGTCCTCGGAGTTAAGCCAGTGTATCTGAAACATTGCGCCCCAATCCAAGTTATCCTGCTTCGCCCAAGTAACCTTTGTGCCAACGCCAAAGAGGAAGCCAGTATTACCGCTGAACTCCAAATCATCATTCTTGAGGTTGGCGCCACCCAAGCGGACGAATGCTTCCCAATCGTCCGTCAGCCCATAACCAAGATTCGCCGCAATCGTATTGGACTGGATGTCCTTGACTGTCCCTGACTCAGCCAGTCCCAAATCTTCAAAGAATTGGATTACGTCATCCGACCACGAATATTTGATGTCCATTTCGCTGTAAGCATAATCGAAACCTGCTCGGAACTCTCCCGTCTTGAGACCTGCTGTCGGCGGCCCCATTGGCGCTAAGGCCAGAGCAGACGAGCCAACCAAAGCAACCACCATAAGGACAACCGCTACAAGTAACAATCTCTTCTTCATAATCAATTCCTTTCCCAAAAGATTTATTTTCGGATACAACTATATAAGAAATCGGCTATGACAGTGCCTCAACTACAACCAATTCTCACGCCATACACAAAATCCTTTGCATAATACAACCGGAATAGATGTGGCTGGAGGAAATCAAATCAAAAGCGGGCGAATTATTGCCTTTTAGGCCATTGTCTGCTAATATGGGAATAAATTCAGGTTAAAATCTGGACACCGAGGCCGAGGCGTAATAGCGTGGTGGGTTAGCTGAATATAGTATCTCCAAGAATAGAACCAAAGGAGCAAAAAAAGAAGTATTATATATTTTGTTTGGGGCCAGAGATTATGAAACGCGTTACACTAAATTTTATTGTTGATTTGATTAGTTTTGTGAATCTGATGGGCTTGGCTTTTACCGGCATTATTATCAAGTTCATATTACCGCCCGGCACCGGTGGGCTTGGCCGGCAGCTTAGTGGTGGCCGCGGGAGAGAGCCGGTAGAGCAATTATGGTCAATGACTCGGCATGAATGGGGCGATATTCACTTCTATCTGGCAGTTTTGTTTATAGTTCTAATAGTTGTGCATATCATTTTGCACTGGAGCTGGATAAAAAATTATTTCAAATCGCTACTTGGCCTTTCACGAAAAGCGGGCTGATTTACATAGGTAATCCGGATTTATCGAGCTTATTTTAGCTCGACGGACCAGTAGGCGTGGTCGAGGAACTGCTTCCAGCTTCGATAGCGTTGACCCCGTTAGAAAAAAAGCTCCGTCCTTTAGGGGGGTAAAAAATACATAGCGAAAGCAGATTAATACCGCCTGAGCTTTCTAACGGGGTTGATGGCCTAAATGAATATGAACGAGGGGGATGTGCTTTGATTTATCCGTTGAGGAGCGGTAAAAACATATAAATTTTCATTGGGGGGGGGGGTTATATCTGATATAATGGAGATGTGTAAATTTGCGCATCTATTAAGGAATGTTATGTTAAGTAGGTTTGCTTTTTTGTTTTCTTTAGTTTTAACATTGGGCCTGGTTGCTCCAGCGGATGCGGCCCTGATAGCATTATATGAACTTGATGGTAATGCGATTGACAGCTTCGGTACTAACCATGGCAGCGAATGTGGTGACCCGTGCTATGTTAGCGGTGTATTTGGCCAGGCGATTTCCCTTGATGGAGCCGGCGACTATGTGGATTGTGGGAATGATTCAGTATTTGATATCACCGATGAGATTACTGTCGCTGCCTGGGTAAATATCAACATCGTGAATGAAGATTGGCAGATTATTGTAGCCAAAGGTGACACCGCCTGGAGACTTTCTACTGACCAGGTCGAATATAGGTTTCACTTTGCTATTTGTGGTGAACCCTGGGAGAATTTAGTCAGCGGAAGCACCGAGGTAAACAGTGGTGAATGGCATCACGTTTGTGGAACGTATGATGGCGGGATGATTCGCTTATATGTCGATGGTGTGCTTGATGCAAATAAAGTCTGTACTGATGAGATACCTACAAATAGTTACAATGTCAATATCGGTGAAAACTCGGAATCAACAGGACGTTACTGGGATGGTTTAATTGACGACGTGGCCATCTTTGACCACGCACTAAATACCGATGAAATCAACCAGCTCAGAGACCTCGGCGGTGCATCCTTTATTTTGCCGTGTGGTGGAGAGTCATTAGATGGCGATATTAATGTTGACTGCAGGATTGATTTTTATGATTTTTCGTTATTAGCTGAAGATTGGTGGATGCAAGAAGCGCAATTAGCAGGTGACATCTATGAAGATGGCTGGGTTAACTGGCTTGATTTATCGCTATTAGCTGATGATTGGCTTGCGTACATTAACATGCCGCCAAAAGTTTATGCAGGCAATGACAGGGTGGTCGGCCTGGTGGATGATGCCAATTATGCGGAGGTTTATCTGGACGGCATTATTATTGATGATGGTCTGCCGAATCCACCAGGGACGGTAACGGTTTTTTGGGAGGCGATAAGTGGGCCGAATATGGTGACCTTCAATGATGAAACGTCTGAAGATACCATCGCTATCTTTTATGAGGCCGGGACTTATGTTCTGCGGATTACAGCTGATGACAGTGAATTGTCTGCAGGTGATGATGTGACAATTACCGTCCTGGAGTCAGGCAATTTCGCTGAAAGAGCTGCAGCTTTAGTATCATTGATGACGCTGGAAGAGAAAATATCGCAGATGGGAAGCAGCTCACCGGCAATTACTCGTTTGGGAATACCAGAATACGGGTGGTGGAGCGAAGCCCTGCATGGTGTAATGTCGTCGGGTTGTACAGTCTTTCCACAGGCGATATCGCTGGCCAGTACATGGGACCCGAATTTAATACATCAGGTAACTACTGCTATTTCCGATGAGGCGAGGGTTAAAAGTAACACAACCGGCAAAGGCCTGACATACTGGAGCCCGACTATCAATATA
>CAYWUO010000104.1:0-2113 GCA_964461285.1 uncultured Pirellulales bacterium | reverse complement strand
AAGATGGGGAAGAAACGAAGAATCTTATGGTGAAGACCCATATCTGGCCTCGCGGATAGGAGTTGCCTTTGTAACCGGCATGCAGGGTGACGACCCTGTTTACTTGAAGACAGTATCAACACCTAAACATTTTATCGCTAATAATACGGAATATAATCGCCATAGCAGCTCATCGAATGTTGGCGACAGGGACTTAAGAGAATATTATATGCCCGGTTTTAAGGCCTGTGTTATGGAGGGTAAGGCACAGTCAGTAATGGGTGCATATAATGCATTGAATGGTGTGCCATGCTGCGGTAATTATATGCTTTTGACTGAGGTGCTACGAGATGAATGGGACTTTGATGGATATGTGGTCTCCGACTGTGGAGCTGTAAGTGATATCTATGTCAACCATCATTATGTTACAACTGCGGAGCAAGCTGCGGCTTTGGGAGTTCTGTCCGGTTGTGACCTTAACTGCGGCGATGTGTATCAAGACCATTTAGCACAAGCAGTTCAACAAGGATTGCTTTCGGAAGCCGACATTGATGTAGCAGTTACTCGATTGTTTACAGCGAGGTTTCGGCTGGGTGAATTTGACCCGCCGGAGCTGGTCTCATATACCTCCATACCATCTTCACGACTTGATTGCCAGGAGCATAGAGACCTTGCATTAACAACAGCCCATAAGTCAATGGTCTTATTGAAAAATAGCGGCTTATTACCACTGGATATAAATGATATAAATTCCATTGCTGTTATTGGGCCGAATGCAGACCGATGTGTATTTGGTGGTTATAGCGGCACGCCTAATATCCAGGTGAACCCGCTTGAAGGCATACAAAACAAAGTAGCTGGCCAGGGTATTACGGTTTCTTATGCCCAGGGCTGTGAGATTCAAGGAGAATTGAGCGTTGTAGCTATTCCATCTGAGTACCTGATTCCGGCAGGTTCGCCAGAAGAGAACGGCCTAAGAGGCGAGTATTTTAACAATAAGAGTTTATCGGGCTCTCCAGCATTAGTCAGAATTGACAGCCAGGTTGATTTCAGTTGGGGCGAGGGCTCACCGGACCCGGCCATCAACGCTGACGAATTTTCAGTTCGCTGGACGGGCAAGCTAGTTCCACCTGAAACCAAAACATATAAATTAGCGGTAACTTCGGATGATGGTGTTCGCCTTTATATAAATGGAGAATTGCTCGTTAACGGATGGAATGACCATGCGACGAGTACATATTCTGTTTTTAGAGAGCTTCGATTCGGTCAGGATTATGATATTGTAATGGAGTTCTATGAAAATACGCTTCATGCAGAGGCACGTTTGCAATGGGATTATTTAAGTGGTAGTATTGCTGACGCGGTCAATATAGCTTCAAATGCTGATGTGGCAATCGTGGTTGTGGGCACCGACCTATCTGTAGCAAGTGAAGGGCTTGACCGTTCTGATATAGATTTACCCGGCGTTCAGGAAGATTTAATCGAGGCAGTTTACAATGTGAATCCAAATACAATAGTTGTGTTGATTAATGGGTCACCGGTAGCTGTTAACTGGACAGAAGCGCATGTGCCGGCAATTCTTGAGGCGTGGTATCCCGGCCAGGCCGGGGGTACTGCAATCGCCGACGTTTTGTTTGGTGATTACAATCCAGGCGGCAAACTGCCTATGACATCCTATGCGACAGTCGAGCAATTGCCGGGCTTTGATGATTATAATGTTATTGATGCTAACAGGTGTTATATGTACTTTGAAGGAGGGCCGCTGTATCCATTCGGCCATGGCTTGAGCTATACGGAATTTAGCTATAGCAATCTTCAAATAGAGCCGAATTTAATAACCACTGAGGGAACAGCTAATATTAGTGTAGATGTACAAAATGTTGGAGGGCGTGAAGGCGATGAGGTTGTTCAATTATATGTTCATGATGTTGCTGCAACTGTAAAAAGGCCTATCAAAGAGTTAAAAAAGTTTGAAAGGATTAACTTACAGGCGGGTCAAACAAAGACGGTTACGTTTACTCTGCTGGCTGAGGAATTGGCTTTTTATAACGCTGCTACGGCAAGTTTTTTTGTAGAACCAGGTATTTTTGAAATAATGGTAGGTAGCTCTTCCGAAGATATAAGATTAATTGAT
>CAYWUO010000103.1:0-8052 GCA_964461285.1 uncultured Pirellulales bacterium | reverse complement strand
GGCGATTGGGGTGGCAAGCCGCTCGAGGATTTGCAGAAAGGTCTGGCCGCTGCATTAAAGCGCTACCAGTGGATGGATAGCGACAGGGTATCTGCTCTTGGTGCATCGTTCGGCGGGTATATGATTAACTGGATTGCAGGCAAATGGCCTGACCGTTTTCGATGTATGGTCAATCACGATGGCTCGTTCGATGAACATATGGGATACTTCGATACCGAAGAGCTTTGGTTTCCCGAATGGGACCACAAGGGCACTCCCTGGGATAATCCTGAAGGTTATGCAAAGCACAACCCGATAGATTTCGTGCAAAACTGGAAGACGCCGATGCTGGTTATCCATGGAGCACTGGATTTCCGTGTGCCTGAAACACAGGGCCTGGCCACCTTTAACGCCCTGCAGCGGCTTGGAATTCCAAGCAAATTGTTATATTTTCCTGACGAGAACCACTGGGTCTTAAAACCACACAACTCTATTCTCTGGCACGAAACGGTGCTCGCCTGGCTCGACCAGTGGACGAAAGAATAAGCACTTGATTATATTTACCAAAGAAGTATAATGTTTCTTTTCTAATTGAGTTCAGCCTGAGCTGCAATCCGGGGGTATGTGTTTTGTTTTGCTGAAGAACGGTTGACGCAGGAGTTAGCTGATGGCAAGAAAATTTGTAAGGGCGGTTTTTCCGGGCTCGTTCGACCCGATTACAAACGGCCATCTGGACGTTATCGAACGCAGCATCAAGCTATTTGACGAGCTGATTATCGCGGTGGGCAAAAGCCCAATCAAAAACCAGCTCTTTACACCTTCCGAGCGTGTGGAAATGATAGAGGAAATCACTCAAAAAAGGCAAATGCCAGGCGTCCTGGTCGAGAGCTTCGACGGCCTGACGGTTAAATACGCCGCAAAGAAAAAAGCCGATGTCATTCTGCGGGGCCTGCGAAGTCTTACCGACGTTCATTACGAGTTCCAGCTTGCGATGACCAACCGGGCTGTGGCAGGAATTGAAACCGTCTTTGTGATGACCAGCGAGCGGTACGGCTTCACAAGCTCGACCCTCATTCGCGAGATTGCTTCGCTGGGCGGTGACCTGTCAAACCTCATCCCGGAAAATGTCTATAACCGCCTGAAAAAACGGCTTAAAAAATGAAAAAAGGATTGCTCGATTTTCGATGTCGAGCATCGAACAACGACAAATGTTTACAATTAGCGTCGAAACTCACTTTTGGGCATCGCATCAATTGATATCACCAGACGACTCGAAAGAGCCTGAGCACCACCATAACTGGTCGGTTGCTGTTGTTGTCAGCGGCAAAAAGCTCAACAGTATGGGACTTGTTATGGATTTTGAACGACTTAAAAAACTGCTTTGCGATATCACCGCACAGTTCGATAATAAAAAATTAAGCAGTATCGATTACTTTCGGAAAAACAGCTCATCAGCCGAGAATATTGCCAAATTCATATATGAAAAACTCCGAACAAAGCTGCCAAAAGACGTCAAACTCCAAAGCGTCAGGATTGGTGAGGAGCCGGGTTGTTCGGCAATATTCACCGCAGAAGAGCCGGACAAATAGATTCTCATCTCGGCTGATAATAACAAACTCAATAAATCGGCTCTTATAGAAACCGTTTATTTTGCCGATATTCCTGAAGGTCAATATAGAAGCTGGCAGTTTCAACTGGTTTTTGGTATAATACATTATAGATGGATGTTCATTAATATCCAGGAATATCAGGATTCGTGATAATTATGCAATGTCAGATTTGTAACAAGAATGATGCAACTATTCACTTGACCGAGATTACCGACGGCAAGCGTGCAGAACTGCACATCTGCGAAAATTGCGCTGCCGAGCAGGGAATAGCGGTCAAGAGTCATATTCCTGTAAACGAATTGCTCAGCGGCCTGCTTGCCGCTCAGCCGTCAGACGATGACCTCTCCGCCCAGGCACAGCAGCAGGTTCAATGCCCGCATTGCGGCTTGACATTAGCTCAATTCCGCAAAGATGGGGTCCTGGGCTGTCCATACGATTATGAAGTCTTTGAAAAATCGCTGCTGCCGCTTATCGAAAAAGCGCACAACGATAAAACAACCCACTGCGGCAAACTGCCTTCAAAAACACCGAAAGACACAAAAAAGCAGGTTAAGCTATTAAACCTGCGACAACAGCTGGATACCGCTGTGCAAAGCGAAGATTATGAGCTGGCTGCTAAATTACGAGACAAAATAAACAAACTGGAGTCTTGATGCTCGACGAATATTCGGTATCCGGTATCGAGAAGCGAAAATGAAACTGACTGATATAAGTAATGATATAAACGAATGGTTCGGCGGCTCCGGGCCAAAGGCGGATATCGTTATATCATCACGAATCCGACTGGCCAGAAACCTCGCCGGCTACAAATTCCTCAGCCACTGCTCAAATTCTGAAAAATCCGAGATTCTCAATAAGCTAAAAGATGTTTTGATGTCGCTTGACCTTGGCGATAAAGTCTTTTACATCAGCGTGGACAAGGCCCCGGCACTGAACCGTCATCTGCTGGTGGAAAGACATCTTATCAGTCAACAGCACGCCTTTGGCGATGGCCCGCGAGGCGCCGTCATCGCCCAGCGGGAGTCTTTCACTGCTATGATTAACGAAGAGGACCATCTTCGCCTGCAGGTATTAAAAGCCGGCTGTCAGCTCTCTGGGTGTCTCGAGCAGATAAACAAAATCGATGATATGATTGAGCAAAAAGTGGACTACGCATTCGGCCCTCGTTATGGATATTTAACTGCCTGTCCCACGAACCTCGGTACGGCGATTCGGGTCTCGGTCATGCTGCATCTGCCCGCCTTGAAAATAACCGGACAGATAAAAAAGTTTATTAATGCAACAAGGGATATGAATTTAGCCGTACGCGGACTGTTCGGCGAAGGTACCGAGGCGGTAAGTGATTTCTATCAGCTCTCGAATCAGGTAACGCTCGGTATCTCGGAAAATTCTATCGTCTCGCAATTTGAAAATTCCATCGTTCCGGAGATAATCGAATATGAAAATGCCGCCAGGGAAAGACTGCTCTCCAAGGATGCCGACCTTCTCAACGACAAAATCTCCCGCGCAATGGCCCTGTTACAAAGCGCGCATCTGATAAGCTCGCAGGAGGCGCTGTTTCTGCTGAGCCACTTACGGCTGGGCATAAATATGCACGAGCATATGGGCGCCTCAACTCCCGCGATAGACCGGCTCTCACGCCTTAGCGAAGCCGATGGAAAAAAGAACCTTTCCATCGCGACAATAAACCGGCTCTTTATGCTGACCCTGCCTGCACATCTGCAGTTAAATTACGGAAAGCCACTCGATTCCACGCACAGAGACGCCCTCCGCGCACAAATCATCCGCTCGGCCCTGAATGGATAGTAGTTTTTGCCACCAAGTCACTAAGACACGAAAATTTATGATATATTTTTTTGATCCTTTATGCCTTTTTGGCAAAATTTTTATATGGAATCAGTGATTTTTTCTTCTCAGCATTAGTCCACCCAAACCCAGCATTAAAACCGTCGCTGGTTCTGGTATCGTTGCTATCCAGCCCCTTTCAAACCCCTGCGGCGGGCCTCGACCATCACCGACAATCGTAAAACCATCGGCGGATATGCCCGTAGCATTGTAAAGTTGCCAGTTAGTCAGGTCAAGACCACAGTCATTTACCAGGATATCTTTTAGATTCCGCATGCCATTGGTTTCGTCCCAGATAAACGGCGGATCAAAGCCTGATATGCCACCTCCCACGACGACCGAACCGTCAGCCGAGACATCATATGCACAGGAGTAGAAGCTGCCTCCGGGCAGGTCGCCCAGACCGAACTCTGGATGATTGTCAAGTGTCTCCCCGGGATCGACCATACCATTGTTGTTGAGATCTTCCCAGCGAAAGGCCTCATAGCCCGAGGCTGATGAGCTAATTCCCACAATGACCGAGCCATCAGCCGAGACACCAAACGCAGCGCTGTAGAATTCGCCTCCTGGCAGGTCGCCCAGACCAACCATTCCAGTTTCAGCCGTCCAACGAAACGCCTCTGTGCCCGAGGCCGAGACGCTCTCCCCAACAATGACTGAGCCATCAGCCGAGACACCAAACGCAGCGCTGTAGAATTCGCCTCCTGGCAGGTCGCCCAGACCGACCATCACGCCGTTTTCCCAGAGGAAGGCCTCATTGCCCGAAGCTGAACTACTTTCTCCCACAATGACTGAGCCATCGGCCGAGACGGCACGAGCCAAGCTGCCAAAGCCACCTCCTGACAGGTCGCCCAGGCCAATTATTGTTTCATTTTCCCAACGGAATGCCTCTGTGCCCAAATCTGAATTGCTCCATCCCACCACGACCGAGCCGTCGGCCGATACATCATACGCACAGCTACGGGAATCACCGCCTGGCAGGCCGACCATTGTGCCATTTTCCCAGCGAAACGCCCGTGAAGAGTCTCCCACAATGACTGAGCCATCTGCCGAGACGCCATACGCCTCGCTGCCCCATTCACCAGCAGGCAGGGTGCCCAAACCGACTATTTCACCATTTTCCCAGCGGTAGGCCTGGCCACATATTTCATAGGGCGATATGCCAAATCCCACGACAACCGAGCCATCATCCGAGACGGCATGGACATAGCTGAGAAAGTCCCTGCGAAATTCGCCGGGAATGATGACGTCTGGCGGGATGCTTACGCCCTGAAAACTCGGCTGAATTGTCGCTTTTATGGGAAAAACAAAACAAACGACCAACAAAAACACAACTGCTAAAAAAATCTTTTTTCTTTCCATCATCTTCCTCCTCACTTAGTAAGCTTCTTATAAAAGCTTCGCTTAAATTAACACCGCCGTGTAAAGTTAAGAAATGCCCTTCCTCCGTTGAATTAGCATATTACAGTTTTCCAGAAGAATTACCGCGAATACTGTATTTATTATAGGGTGTTTTTGCTAAAAGTCAAGAAAAAATCGGTTACTTTTTTAGCCACAAAGGCACCAAGGCTCGAAGTTTTTTCTTTATATAGTTGATTTCTTTGTGCCTTCGTGTCTTGGTGGCTGAATTTCCTCTGCGAACTCTGCGGTAAATCCATCCTGAATCTGCCAAAATGGCACAAAAAACCAGAAAACAGAAATCAAAATACCATGGTCGAAAAACCATAACTTCTTAAAATCAAAGAACTTAACTCGCTAATACGAATTAGATTCGACTCCTGGCACGAGCTTTGCACTGTTCCTTTTACACAGGTTATTTTATACTGCCTTGAACGCAATACGATATACGACATACGCAATACGAAAAAACGAAAGGATAATAATCATGGCTAAAATCATTGGCATAGATTTGGGAACGACAAATTCCGTAGTCGCCGTTATGGAAGGTTCGGCTCCGAAGGTTTTGATAAATTCTTCCGGCTCCCGGCTGACCCCTTCGGTAGTCGGCTTTACGGACAAGGGCGAGCGGCTCGTCGGACAAATTGCGCGACATCAGCAGGTAACGAATCCGGAAAACACGGTTTATTCTATCAAGCGCTTTATGGGCAGACGTCACAACGAGGTCGCCTCCGAGGAAAAAATCGTCCCTTACAAAATAACCGGTGGCCCGGAGGAGCTCGTCAAAGTCGATGTCCGCGGAAAGGAATACACCCCGCCGGAAATCTCTGCTATGGTTCTGCAGGATTTGAAAAAGACCGCTGAAGATTATCTCGGCGAAACAGTTACCGATGCCGTTATTACCGTCCCTGCCTACTTTAATGACTCCCAGCGCCAAGCAACAAAAGACGCCGGCAAAATAGCCGGCCTCAACGTCCGAAGAATCATCAATGAGCCTACTGCAGCAGCTCTTGCTTACGGCGTCGAGAAGAAAAAGGACCAGAAGGTAGCCGTCTTTGACTTCGGCGGAGGTACTTTCGATATATCAATCCTGGATATAGGCGGTTTCGGCGAGGAAGGAGGTGTTCTTGAGGTTCTAAGCACAAACGGCGATACCCATCTGGGCGGCGACGACCTCGATGCGGTCCTGATAAATTACATGGCCGATGAGTTCAAAAAGAAAGAAGGTATCAACTTGCGAGAAGACCCGATGGCACACCAGCGGCTCAAAGAGGCATCCGAAAAGGCAAAGTGCGAGCTTAGCTCCCAGGTTGAGGCGACTATTAATCTGCCCTTTATTACCGCCGACGCAAAAGGCCCGAAGCACCTGCAGATGACCATCACTCGCAGTAAATTCGAATCGCTCGTCGAAAACGTCTTCGAACGCCTGAAACAACCATGCTACAAAGCGATGAAAGACGCAAAACTGGAACCTAAGGACATCACCGAGACCCTGCTTGTCGGCGGCTCGACAAGAATCCCGAAGGTTCAGGAAATCGTAAAAGACATCTTCAGCAAAGAGCCGAATAAAAGCATCAATCCCGATGAGGTTGTTTCCTTAGGCGCCGCCATTCAGGGCGCAGTCCTTGCCGGCGATGCGGGCGTAAAGGACATCTTGCTTCTGGACGTAACGCCGCTTTCACTTGGTGTCGAGACGCTTGGCGGAGTTATGACACGGCTCATTGAACGCAACACAACTATCCCCACCAGCAAAAAGGAAATTTTCTCGACCGCTGCAGACAGCCAGACTACCGTTGACATCCACGTGCTTCAGGGTGAGCGTGAGTTTGCCACAGATAATCGCACGCTCGGCAGATTCCAGCTTGCCGATATCCCACCGGCCCCGCGAGGCATCCCGCAAATCGAGGTCGCTTTTGATATCGATGCTAACGGCATCCTGAACGTCTCGGCCAAAGACCTCGGCACCGGTAAGCAGCAGTCGATTGAGATTAAATCCAGCTCAGGACTGGCCGAAGAGGAAATTAAGAAGATGACCAAAGCAGCCGAGGAGCATTCAGCAGAAGACAAAAAGAAAAGAGAGGTCGTGGACCTAAAGAACCAGGCAGACCAGCTGCTTTACTCAATTGATAAGACCCTCAAGGAGCACGGTGACAAGGTCTCTGGTGAGACCCGCGGAAAAATCGAAAGTGCCGTCAATAATCTAAAAGAAGCTGTAAAAGGCGATAATGCCGACGCGATAAAAAAGGCAATCGAAAATCTCAGCAGCACCAGCCAGGAATTAGGCAAGGTTCTCTACGAAGAGGCCGCCAAGAAGCAGGCCACTTCAGCAGCATCCGGCTCAGCCGGACAGCAACCACCACCGCCACCTGAAGGTGAGGTTAAAAGAAAAGGCGGCGACGATGATGTCATTGACGCCGAATTCGAGGCAAAAGACAAATAAGCCCCTGCTTATTTGCCTATACAGAATCGGCTGAATATTTTATCCAATATCTGCTCGTCGATATGCTGTTGCTCGATATCTGACACCGCCTTGTAAGCGGCTCGCAGCATCATAGCAGCAACTTCGTCATTACCGGCCTTCAATTCATTTATGGACTCTTTTGTATTCTCAATCGCCTCTGTGACTGCCTGTCTGTGCCGGGCGGTAAGCGCAATCCCCGATGCTCGCTCGATAAGCTCTCCACCACCAGTACCAAGCGACAATTCGATTAGTTTTTTATCTATTATATCTCGCAACTGCTCTAAGCCGGCGCCGCTTACTGCAGATGTAGGTAAAAATCCAGCGGCAAACAACCTGTCCATCTCAGCGAGTCGCTCTGCCAACTTTTTATCCGAGAGCAAATCGGCTTTTGTTGCAACCGGTATCAGAATCAGTGGCTCTATGAGTTCGAGTATTGACACATCTTCAGACCAATCCTCTTTGGATAAATCCACGCAAAACACAACAACAGTGCTATTCCGCAGCGCCTCGATGGCCGCCTGCTGGGCCAGTTCATCGAGGATATTCTCCGGCGATGCCATCAATCCCGCACAATCGAACAGCACACACCTGCTATGCCCCAGTGTCAAAAGTCCTGTCAAAACGTCCCTGGTGGTTTTGCTCCTTTCTGAAACGATGCTTCTTTCCTCGCCGAGCAATTTATTCAGCAGACAGCTTTTGCCGGCATTGACAGCTCCCGTAATACCCACCGCCGGCAAATCAACTATCGTTTCGTTCCTG
>CAYWUO010000102.1:0-8092 GCA_964461285.1 uncultured Pirellulales bacterium | reverse complement strand
TGTGCTGGAAGTACGATTTTTACATTGACCCTTGTGAAGCATTTATCCAGGAGGGTACTCCAAGCGAGCCGGTTGTTTACTGGCTGCTTGTAGGTGCCATGCCGCATGGTGAAGCATACTTCGGATGGAAAACTACCTTAGACAACTGGAATGATGATGCGGTGTGGCCAGGTTTCATGGATTGGGAAGAGCTGAGGTATCCCATGGGGCATCAATTTGAGGGGATGTCGATGGACCTGGCGTTTATGATTACCGGTGAGGGCGCTGAGGAAAAGACAGCATTTATTGAGCACTCAAAGTGGTCTCAGCCCCCTATCGAGATTGACCCTACCAGCGAAATACCAGAATATTGCGGCTGGGACGAGCCATCTATGAGATGGTTGGAGCCACCAATATGGTTTGACGCATGGAACTGCCTAACACAGTGCCACGGTGATGCCGACTGTGACGGATACGTCGGACCGGCCGATGTATTGATACTTCTGGCTGCAAATGGTACATGTTACGGTGACGCAGGGTATGACCCGCGTGCTGATTTCGACCGTAACCTCTGTGTCGATATGTGGGACACAGATATCTTGGAAGACAATTGGCAAACATCTCCACCTGCAGATTGCGGGCTAAGGGATGAATTGTGGATGATTATTGCAGATGACTTTAGATGTCTTGGCACTATGCCCATAACTTCTGTGCATTGGTGGGGTTCATACCTTGAATGGATGGAGCCAGGAACAATGCCGGATATTCTTCCGATTGGCTGGAAGATAACCTTCTGGTCCAATGTTCCAGCCGATCCCGGTGGCGAACCCGAATACAGCTATCCGGAAGAACTGCTATGGCAGATTGAAATCGATGCTGACCGTGTGGATATCGAAGAGGTCGGTAGGGACTCCTATCCCTACTTTCCTAACGATGTCTGCTATCAATACACACTGCAATTAGAGCAGGAAGAGTGGTTCTGGCAGAATGATTTCAACGATATGACCCAGGATAGCGTTTTCTGGATTAGCATCGCGGCCATCTATGACCCCAATGTTGACATGATGGAATTCATGCATCTGTGGGGCTGGAAGACCCGGCCGTGGAGCTGGATGGATGATGCCATAATATTCGAGGTTAACGAACCGCTTGAGCCGGGTTTAAGTGTAGACCCATGTAACAACTGGATGTGGCCGATTGAAGAGCCTATGAATATGGAAAGCATGGATATGGCCTTTGAGCTTGATACCGACCCGAACTACATTAAATGGGAGCAGCACTATACCGGTATCCGCGACTGGCCACACTATGAGGATGTGCCAAGTGAAATGGTATTATGGCCGGAGGATCCGGAATGGTACCAGGCAGTTGCTGATGATTGGCCCTGTGATAACAACAGGCCAGTAACGGCTATTGCGTGGTGGGGCTCATATCTGGGTTATACCTACGAAGCCTGCCAAGAGGAGCCGATAACGCGTCCGGAACCGCCGGCTTACTTCTGGATTTCAATCTGGACGGACGTACCGGACCCGGACCCGGGTGACCCGATGACGTGGAGTCAACCCGGCGATATGATTTGGGAGTACAATGCTTACGATTACGATGAGGTATTAGTCGGCTACGATAAAGACCCGCGTGATCTAACCGGACCACCACGAGAGCCGGTCTTCCGTTATTCGGTGCGTCTGCCAGAAGAAGAATGGTTCTGGCAGGAAGAAGATGAAGCGGTTTACTGGCTGAAGATAGTGGCCGTTTACGAATACCATCATCCAGAGTACGAGTGGGGCTGGACGCTCCATCAGCACGTTTACAACGACGATGCTGTTTACGGCTGGCCGGTGCAAGTCGGCGACCCATATGGACCCTGGGATTGGTACGAGATATATGACCAAACGGGAGCCAGTGCGGATATGTCGTTTATCCTGTACACTGACCCCGATTCCGAACCGCCTGTAGAGAATCTTGATTTCGGCGATGCGCCCGACCCGACCTATCCGACGCTACTGGCAAGCAACGGGGCCAGACATATAATAGGAGGTCCCTGGATTGGTGATATTACCGATTCGCCTGATGCGGAAGCGGATGGGCAGCCCAATATTTTGGCAACAGGTGATGATGCTGACGGCAACGATGATGAAGACGGCCTGATACTACCGAACCTGATAGCCGGCCAAGCAGCTAACTTCAACCTGGAAGTTAATGGCGCCGGTGGTGTTGTCCAGATATGGATCGACTTCAACCAAAATGGCACCTGGGAGCACCCTGCAGAGCAGGCATACTCTAACCTTTTGCCAGTCGGAATCAACGCAATTAACATTAACGTCCCGGCCGGTGCAGTGCCCGGCAGCACCTTTGCTCGAGCACGTATCAGCACAGCGGGAGGTTTATCACCTACCGGCCAGGCCAGCGATGGTGAAGTCGAAGATACAGAAGTTCTCATCGAGCCGCCGCCTCCTGATTTAGATTTCGGCGATGCGCCCGACCCGTTCTATCCGACGCTTCTTGCTAACAACGGAGCACGACATATTATCGCCGGTCCGTGGCTTGGACCTGTTGATGATTCGCCCGACCCTGAAGGCAATGGTCAACCCGACCCGCAGGCGTTAGGCGACGACAATGACGGTAACGACGACGAAGATGGCGTGACAATTCCGACATTGACTCAGGGCATACCGACAAACATTACCGTGGAGGTTTATGAGCCTACCGGTCTTGGCGGATTTGTGGAGCTATGGATAGACTTTGACGGCAATGGTAGCTGGAACCCAGCGCCAAATGAACTCGTGTTTAGCGGCATGCTGCCATCAGGGATGAATCTAATACCGGTGACGGCACCGATAGGTTCAGTTATCGGTCAGACTTTTGCCCGCTGCCGAATAAGCAGCCAGGGTACCGGCAGTCCCACCGGTCTTGCTAACGATGGCGAGGTCGAAGACCACGAAGTTACCATTCAGGAAGGCCTTGATTTCGGCGATGCACCTGACCCTACTTATCCAACTCTATTACCGACTGGTGCCAGACACATAATTGTGCCTGGTGTTATGCTCGGTGTCAGTATAGACGCTGAAACAACTGGTCAGCCGAATGCGACAGCTACCGGCGATGATAATGACGGCAATGATGATGAAGATGGAGTTGTGTTTACATCACCACTGGTGCCCGGCCAAATGGCAACGGTTGATGTAACCGCATCGGTACCAGGTATGTTAAATGCCTGGGTAGATTTTAATATCAATGGCGATTGGGCCGATGCCGGAGAACAGATATTCACCAATGTCACACTTACCGGTGGCGGCATGACCGATAGTCTGAACTTCAATGTACCTGCGGCAGCAGTTACAGGCAGCACCTTTGCCCGGTTCAGGTTCGACAGAACAGGTGGTTTGTCTTATACCGGCCAAGCCAGTGACGGTGAGGTCGAAGACTATATGGTTGATATCGAAGGAGAAGTGCTCTACAAGTGGTCTCAGCCGCCGGTCGAGGTAGGACCGGGTGAATACTACGGCTGGGATGAGCGCTCGATATACGGCGAGGGTGGCGGCTTATGGTTCTCATGCTGGGCTAATCCAAGGCAGTGTCATGGAGATGCTGATGGTATGCAAGAAGGCCTATTCTGGGTATCTACTAATGACCTTGCCATATTTGTTGCGGCCTATCCTTCGATATATCCGAACCCACCATATGATGCGTGTGCAGACTTCGACCGCGACGGCGATGTAGATAATAATGACCAGCTGATAATAATGACCTACTTTGGGCAGCAGGTTGTTCCTGCTGATTGTCCGACAAGTCCTGGAGGTGGAGCAGGAGGGCCGATTGTGGCCGATGACTGGCCCTGCAATGACCAGCGTCCTGTTACGGACGTCCACTGGTGGGGCTCATATTATGGCTGGCTCGAGCCTATGCCACCACAACCTGCCCCGGTCGGATTCCACATTGGTATCTGGACGGACGTACCGGCTGGAATTGACCAGCCGTGGAGCCATCCGGGTATAATGATCTGGGAGTATCACGCCACTATGGCCGAAGTGTACGAAGAATTCGTCGGCTTTGACGTTCACCCAGATTATCCGCCGGATACTTGCTTTAAGTACGACCTGCAGTTGCCAGAGGAAATGTGGTTCTGGCAGGACCCGAACGAAAATGCAATCTACTGGATTAGCATAGCGGCCATCTATGATGGTCCAGTGCCGGATTGGCAATGGGGCTGGAAGACACGAGAGCATTACTTCATGGATGACGCAGTAAGAATCTGGTTCCCGACATCACCGATACCCGGTGAGCCATTTATAGAAGGTGAGCCGATTGAGAATATAGAAGGCTCGTGGGATATGGCATTCGAACTGACTACGCAGGAATGCCTGATTGGAGGCAACGCCGGCCCAGCAGAGCATAGTGACTGGGTTAGCTATGGCTATCCCAAATGCTGGTGCTACCCGAGACAGTGCCGTGGTGATGCTGACGGTAAGCAGACCGGTCCGTGGCCTGTCGCTATTCCCGACCTGACGTTGTTCAAAGCGGCATACAACCAGATAGTTCTGCCGCCAGGCGGAATATGCTGCGACTTTGACCACAAATCTACCGGGCCATGGCGGGTTGCTATCCCTGACTTGACGATTTTCAAGCAGTACTACAATGATATTGCTGCGCTGGTGCCTCCTTGTGACCAGCCTCCGATAATAACTGGGCCTTACAACTTCTGGACATCACCGTAGCGAAGATATATCAACTTGCATAATGAAAAAGGGCTGTGAGCAGTTTGGCTCACAGCCCTTTTTCTTTCTGTCATCGACCAAGTTTCCGAAGAGTACCAACAAAACTTACATTTGACAGGTTGTTTTTTAAGTTCGGCTGTGACAGGGAATAAAAGATTTGACATCGTAATCAAACAAACGATAGTAAACGATTGCAGAGATTCATCTTCGCAATGACCATGCACGAACTTACAGCCGCTATAGAAGTGCTGCGGCAGGCGGCAGGAGCCTATCCGGCTCGGAATCAGCCAAGAATCTTCTTTCGTTTTCTTTTTACGGTTTTTTTCGACAATCCCAAAGCCGTTCCGGCTACGATTAAGATAACAGCGAGCCATACCCAAAACATAAACGGCTTTAGCTTTGCCTTTATTGCTACTGCACCTGTCCTGCTAACACCATCAAATGAGACATAAATATCTTCAAACAGGCCCGTAAAAACAGCTACTTCAGCGGTCCTGCGGCCGTTTGGATAGAAACAGCTATGCGGCCAAAGCACCTTCAGGAAATCCTCCTTTTTTACGACAATTTCAGGCCCCTCCCGCTTTACACCAAAAGAAGAACCTCTTTTAAATGAGTCATAAGAAAGCTCATACTTACCGAGCTCAACATGCTCTGCCTTATTTAACACCATTCTAATAATTTCTCCGTCCGGAGAAAAACATATAGCGATGAGTAAAATCAACAGCCCCAAATGAGCAATCCCGCTGGCAATCTGGTCAACGGCCTTTAAGCTAAGCACCAACTTTGCCAAGACAGCAACGCAGCTAAAGGCGCATACTATACAGGCCAAATTCACTAAAAATTCTTTTTCAAGAAACCTGAAAACAAGGCCCAAACACAATAATCCGGCGGCAATACATCCTAACAAATTCAAAATAAAACCACGGTGCTCCTGCAAATCAACGAGCGTGGCACAGCCGATGAGAAGTACTAAAATAGTGGCTGCCACCAAAACTATGTAGTTATAAAACTGTGCCGGCAATGCTCCGTACGAATCTGCGCTTGTACCAGCCTGCCAAATTACAGGCCAAAAAGTGCCGATTCCAACAGCAACAGCTATAAAAATAAAGACGACATTAGCCCAAAACAAGGCCTCAGTCTTATCCAAATGAAAACCACTGTACCCGGCCAGACTAAGAGATTTGCCCCTGGCTACGATGATAACGCTGATTAACCAAATCAATAAACAAAATAATACCAACGCCAACAGAAGCAAAGAGAAATCAGTTTCAACAAAAGAATGCATAGATTGCAAAATGTTAGTTCTGGCAATAAAAATTGCAAACAAACAAAGAATAAACGGCAAAGGAGCGAGTATGATAAACCAGAACCTGAAATTTTCGGCGATGCGCATACCAATGAGACTGTGCAGAGCAGCAAGACCTATGAGCCAGGGCAAGAGCGAGAGATTTTCCGCCGGGTTCCAAGCCCAAAAGCCACCCCAGCCAAGCTCAATATATGACCACCTCATCCCCGAAGCGATACCGGCACCCAAAAAACAAATACCAAACAACAGCCAGGATTTTAGCCGCGAGTAAATCTCATAGTTATCTTCTCCACCGGTCAAAACAGAAGCCAACACAACCACAAAAGGAATCATAAAAGCCGCATAAGCAATAAAAAACAAAGGCGGATGGATAATCATCCAGAAATCCTGCAATACAGGATTAAGACCGGCACCATCATCAACAGTCAACGAACTGACTGCAAAGGGCTTTGCCACAAATATCAAAAGTGCCGTAAACGCCAGACAGACAGCAATTCCAATAGACAACGCAACAGCATCAAACTCTAAATGGCCAAACAGTAATTGAGTATTGCTATGTGAGACTTGCCATAAAGTAAACAGGACGAATACAGCAACCGACAAAAAAACAAGAGAGCCGGCGGGGCTGGCCCAAAGCGCGCTTAGCTTATAATAAAAAGGCAGGGCTTTAGAGCTGTGCTGCCGGACAATATTCAACGAAAACTCATCCATTAAAAACGCAAATATGAGTAAAAGCAACACAACTACAGAAAGACCTACAGCAGTAATCATCATCCCCCTGACCCAGGCGAGGATACTTTTGGCTATTCCAGCGGTCAACAACAAAGTTATCAGAGCAGAAGCAAGAGCAAATCCACAAAGGAAAAAAATGACAGCTAAAAGAACTACGCCTAAATCGCCAAGCACCATCAAGAATATAAACTCCTAAAAATTCACAATAAGACGTCTGAATTACTCTTAGAAATATATATTATGGATTCCAGAAAACAAGTAGAAAAATTTGAATGAATGAACTTGTATTGCCCTATACCACCGAAACACCTGATAAGAACGCACTTTGAAAAACCGCCAGCCCGGACAGAGAGAACTTATACACCACCCTGCAGTCGGCAGGGCCTGCAACAAAATCAACCTTACCAGCTGGTTATCTCAACCTATAAAGCCCTGAGAAACTCAACGAGGTCTTTCTTTTCCTGCTCGGCAAGTTTGGTTTCAAGAATCAAATTGAAAAATTCTACCGTATCTTCCAGGGTAAGCAGTCGACCATCATGCAGATACGGAGGTGAGTCTTTTATGCCCCTCAATGGGAAATTCTTAATCGGGCCATCTGAGGCAGCGTATCTTCCATTAATCATCTGCGGCTTATAGAAACGTTCGGTTTTAAGGTTGTGCATCAGGTTGTCCGTGTAGTAAGGAGCCGTATGGCATAGGCCGCAATTGCCTTTGCCGAAGAAAACATTCTGGCCATGAAGCTCGGACTCGGTAGCTTTAGCAGGGTCGAGCTTTCCGTAGATATCCAGCTTCGGAGCTGGTGGGAAATCCAAAAGGGCCTGGAACTCAGCCATAAAGTGTACCTGGCTTGCCCGTTCGAGAACATTGACGCCTTTTTTCGTAGCGATTACGGGGTCGCCGTCGAAATATGCAGCCCGCTGTTCAAACTCGGTAAAATCTTCAACAGATTTGAGGGCACGTTGAGAACCAAAAAGCCGCTGAATGTTTACGCCTCTCAACGTGGGAGTATCGAGGCGATGACGAAACTTCTGCGGCCTGATATCACCGACCAGATGAGTCGGAGCAATGGTGTGCCCATTGGAATGACAGTCGAAGCAGGTAACGCCCCTGTGAGGCCTTTCACTGCGTCGGTCTTCGGTCTGGTTGAACTGCTGCTGTGGAAAAGGCGTGACCAAAAGACGCAGGCCTTCAAGCTGCTTGGGATTAAGTATCCCGTTAAAAAGCTCATAGTAATTGTCGATGGTTACAACTTTACCCTGCGAGACATCGCCAAGGTCGGTGCGGGTGGTCAGAAAGATAGCTGCCGGGAATTCCGGAAGAAAACGCTCCGGCAGGTCGAAATCAAGGTCGAAACGAGTCA
>CAYWUO010000101.1:0-8143 GCA_964461285.1 uncultured Pirellulales bacterium | reverse complement strand
CCGTCCCAGCGAGAACTGTAACAGTTCCGGCACCACCCGTAGCAAAAGCTGTCGTTATACTATCATCGTCAAAAGTAACACTTCCAGTGCCGTCGTCGCTATTTATTTCTATGGCTGCTGCAGCAACAGGTGAGGTGGCTGTTTTTACTCTAACCTCTCCACTCTGCGTTCCCTGTTCACCAAAACGAATGGTACCGGCACTCTGAATCCGAGCAACTTCTGCAGTGCCCACTCCATATTGTCCAGAACCATCGCCTATTCCAATTGTACGTTCACCGGTATTTGTATAGAAATTAACTGCGCCAGTTCCAGCGGTAACATTAGCGGCTAACGCAATACCCCCGCCCCTAAGAGTAATATCGCCACCAGATGCCGAGCCACCACCAGTAGTATCTAATGGAGCGTTAATATACAGCGTTCCACCGTCTTCCGACTGCGTTTGACCAGGGACACCGGCCTTTAAGGTAAGGTCTCCGCCCTGTGTACTAACACCATTAGTTACGTCCGAAGCAATAGTAAGGTGACGACCAGCCTCAAGACTTACATAAGTACCTGCCGTGCCAGTTGCACCAAAAGCCAGCCCATCTCCCCCAATTGTCTGGATTTTTAAATCCTGCTGGGCCTGGATAATAACAGTAGCATCAAGGAGAGCCTCAATTGCGTCATCACTAATAGTGAAATCATCTTGAGCAGCATCAATCTCAGGCGCAGTCACATCACTAAAGTTGATTGTACCATCACCAATTTCGGCATCGTCACCGCCAGCAGTATCCTGAATAATAACATCTCTTGGGTCAAGCAACAGAGTTCCTCCGCTGCCGTTATCCGCTCTCAAATCAATATCACCGCGAAACTGCAGATATTCCTTGCCCGAGACCTCGACGAAGCCGCCATCACCGCCCTCGGCCCCGCCACGTGCACTGATATCGCCGTAAAAACGGGTGGCCTCATCGGACCACACAATGACCTTGCCGCCATCGCCATTTTCGGTAGCATCAGCTTTAATGGAGGAGTCCGGACCGACATAAGTTCGCGAGGCGGTGAGGACATCCCCCTTGCCCTGATAATCACCACCAACAAGGACCGTTCCGCCACCGTCAGAGCCAGATGCGTCTATCACAGCTGCATCAGACAAACCAACTTTATCGCCAAGCACCTGCACGATACCGCCTGTTCCAGAGTCGCTTGTTGCCTCAATAGAACCACTATTAATAACCGTTCCATCTGCGGCGGTAAGCTTTATCTGGCCTGCGTCGCCTGTCTCGACCGAGGCCGACAAAACGCCGACGTTTGAAATTGCCTGTGAGTAGATGTCCCCGGCCGCAGCCAAAACTATTGTGCCATCACCAACCTCGACAGTGCCTTCATTGAGAACGGCTGAGCCCTCTATCGGTTCAACCGGCTCTGACAATGACGGCACGTCTATTTCGACGACGATGTCACTGCCAAGCTCGCCGAGAAATACTCTATCTCCTGCGGTCATAATAACGTATCCAGCGGGACAGCTTATAGTGCCGGTGTTGGCAACCTGTTGACCGATGAGATATACTTTTTCTGCAGAGATATCGCCGTGATTTATTACAGAGCCGTCGCCGCCGACAAAATTGTACTGTCCATTTATAAAATCAGCGTTTGATATATTCAGGGCTGAGGCAACCAACTGGTTAACATTGATTCTGGCCCCAGCGCCGATTATAACGCCTGCAGGATTGACGAAGAAGACCCTGCCGTTTGCCAGGAGTGTACCGTCAATAGCGGTCGGATTTGCCGACAGAATGCGGTTCAAAACAGAAGCATTGCTGCTGGGCTGGACAAACTCGACAATCTCCGGTGTTGCAATATCGAAGCTGCTGTAGTTGATGATTGCCTTATTGGAAGCGGTTATAGTTGTGTTGAGGCCACTTTGCTCAAATGAGACCTGGCCGTTTACAACCTGCGCTCCTTCGGGTCCTGCGAATGTGATTGAAGGAAATAGATTGAATATTATGCAGGCTATCATCACATAAACGCTAATTTTTCTGCTTAAGACTTTTGTCCGGTTTTTGCGACCCATTGATATATCTCCTTACAACGTTATAACTGCTATTGATTTAATCCACATCCGGCCTTCATCATACACTATGACCGTTTTTTACCAGCGATATATGAAACTAAGATTCAATTTACCGTTGCCTGTTTTTGTTCCATCGACGCTCTGCAAAGGCCAGGCATAATAAAGAGCCGCATCAAAATCGTCTCCTACTTCGAGCAAAGTACCCACACCAGCACCCCATAGCTCATGGGTGGCCTTTTCTCCTGCAACATGGTCTTTTATTTTTGCCTGCCCATAGTCAGTAAAGCCCAAAATAGAAATATTTGGAGGCCAGGTTTCTTCGCTTGTATAAAAACCTGATTGGTCTTGTTCAATACCGTACGAGGGATTTTCATGCCTTGTTAAATCGAACCTGTATTGAAACGAGGCGATTATTCCGCCATCTGCAACAATCTCGTTTTCTTCGTAGCCTCTGACTGTGTACAAACCTCCAAATGGCGTCATTTTCGCAGGAATTAATCTTTCATCCGGGAATATACCTCTAAAGGTTCCGCTCAATTCGTGAATTTTGTCCCTGTCCATAAACTGTTTGTGTGATAGCGATGCTGTGTATATCGTGAAATCAGGGTCGGAATTTATTCTTGCATTTTGGAATTTATTATTGCTGGAGCCGCCAAAGCTGTTTTGTACATTAAACGAGATGTTTGTTCTGGACATATCGCCGGTACGATGAATCTCGGTGCCAAATCCGAACAGGTCCGTTTCAACGTCGGATTTTAATCCTATCGAAGGTGTAACCTTGCTTTGTTCAGAGCTTAGTGAGCTGACGAAATCAAACAGCCAGTCCTTCATCTGGAATACATTATAGCGCAAAGTGCCGCCGTAAAACGAGCCGTTACCCAGGAAGTTTATCCCTGCGCCGGTTGCAGGTGTTATATCGAATTCAGTGTAGCCTGCATAGACTCCCAGACGCAAGCGTGGAGAAAAAACCGGAAGCTCATAACTGCCAAATAATGCGTAGTTTTCATCTATCGAATCTGTATTGGCCTGATACATAAGGGCAAAATTGTCATCTATACCGGTCAGGTTGGTATTGACAACACCCAATCGCGGACTCCATTGACGGTCCTTCGTTCCGGCATTATCAACCTGCAGGTACCAATGCCATGGATTTGCCTCATAAATGTCGTATTGCAAATCAAGAGAATCCGGCTCGTCGCTTCTTGATATAACCGCAGAGACGTACCTGTCAGGGTCAACATTGAGCAGTCTTACGAACTCATCTACCTTGTTCTTTTGAACGACCTGGCCTTGTTTCACGGGTGACCAGGATTCAACTGCTGAGCTTTTCAGATAGCCTGGTTCCTGTTGCAGCCGGTCAAAATCATAACTCTTTACCGTGATGTTCCATACTCTGCCCTCAAGAACGTTTATCTGCAGGATACCGTCCTGCAGTTCGGCTTCTGCCTTAACCGCTTTTGCGGGGACATAGACATAAATACCGGCGTATCCTTTTTCCTTATATACTGAGAGCAGATATTCTGTGAAACCCTGGATGGTTTTCCTGGAAATTTCGCGCTCCCTGCCCGGCTCGGAAATAATTGCGCTTAAGATTGTGAAGTCATAGAGTTCTTTTTCTATAGTATTATCTTTTTGCCTGGTAACAGTGTAGACTGAGGGCAATTCTTCCAGTAACTGTTCTGTGGGTATGAGACTATTGCCGCTAATGCGCACCTGTTTTACTTTAAAGCGCGGACTTGTATCCTCAGGGAAGACGGGGACATCGGATTGCGAGGAAGAAACGGCTTGAGAAAAATCCGAAGAGAAAAAGAGGATGCAAGAAATAACCATTATCAACCATTTTCTTGCTGGTGGGCTCATATTCATCTCCTTAAATTGGTAGGACACTTACTTCCTTGTAGTGAGACGACTCATATAATATTTATAGCATTTAGGTATTGCGCCTTTAACAGACAGACGTCCTATAATAACTAACGCCTCGAAACAAACGGAGAAACTACCATAGTTAATGGATAAATGAAACAAAATTTCTAAAATTTTAGTAATTTATATCGAGCATTTTAGTAAAGATTCAAAGGGAAAAAAGAGGAAAACCGGTTTTTTATAAAAACATGTAAAAGATGCCGAATTAGCAAAGAAAAGCGGGAAAAAGGTGTTATTTTTTACAAAATTTCGGCCATTTTTTTAATGATTAAATTGCGTACAGCGATAAGGATTAGCTTTGTGGGCAGATGTGAAGCGATAGTGTCCAGGATTGGCTTGGAGATAATTGAATATGGAATCTTATACAACGCCTGGGCTTTTGGTGATTCTTATATATGAAACCGTTACTTCTACTTGGCTTTTATTATTCACCTGTCTGCCAGTAGTCGGTAAAGACCGCAAGGTCACATTCATCGATGCAATTATCATTGGGATCTGAGATATCGCACACTGGATTATAATTGGCATGCCCCTCTACACATTTCCAGGATTGGGCTAAAAAGCAAAAATCTGCAAAATCTACATCGCCATCCGGCTCGAAGTCACCAGGGCAGGCAACGGTAAAGATAAATTCAGCAGTGTTCGGGTCGGGCTCCAGTTGTACTGTCCTTACGATGGTAGTCGTTGAAGGGTGAGTAAGTGTGATTTCATAAGTGCCGTGAAATCCTCTAAAATCTGCTTGCCCATTCGGGTCTGTAATGCAATTGACATCTGTTGTCCATTCGTCCAACAACTGTTCGTATCTAACGCCTGCTGCGTTCAAGGTCCAGTCGCTGTTTAAAATCCCCTCCCAGCGCCAGGCCGCGTCTTCCCAGAATCCCCACATTAGTATGCCTTCAACGGAGGGATGACTGAAGCATATGCGGTAATATTCCTCGAGTTCATTCGCTCGCAGATTTTCATCGGCCTGTGGAATGTCAAATTCGGTAACCATGATTGGCAGTCCCACGGTCGCCAGGGGCACGAGAACATTATTATAATATAGTTGTGGATTGAAGTTGTATTCAATATGGCCTTGAATGCCAAGACCATGAATCGGTGCTCCCATGCTGATTAGACTATTGGCGCGACTTGCATATGTCCAACCGTCATAACCGCCGAATGAATTGCCTGAATACTCGTTCATATACAGTTTGCAGTTGGGGTCTACGGTATTGGCCCGCTGGAACATATGCACTCTTCCCTCTTCGCCGATACGGTTATAGAATTCATAATCTGGACCGGTCGACAGTATTTCATTATCGACGTCCCAGTGGACGAACTTATTTTTGAAATGATTTACTGCGCTATCAATACGCTCATCAACTTCGGTCAGCAGTTCGCTCGGATAGGATAAAGACTTTACCCAGGACTGAACATAGGTTAGCTGTTCCCAGAAAAGAGTATGGCCTCGCATAATGATTCCGTTGTCGTTACACCAGTCGTAGATATAGTCCGCATCATTGTAATCTTCGTCGTCTCGTGTATCCTCATTGGAACCCCATTTTGTTTCGTTTTCACATACCGCCCACTCGAAATGGTCAGGGATGAAATTTCTATAATCGCTGTAGTTATCCAAAGCCCAATGAGCTATACACGTGCCGAAGGCAAAGTGATGTTTGGTCTGTCTGATTTGTACATTGACGTCGGGAACACTCTGCCCTGTTGGTGACACCACCGTGATTTGTACATCTCGTTTGCGATACTGCTCGATTCTATCGTTAGCATCCGTTTCCCAGTCACTGCCGGATTGCTCTACAACTTCTGCATCATCCAGATAGAAATTTACACTGGCCGCCGGCTTCTCATAATAAACGTTCAAAGCGCTAAGGGAACCGTTCACATCGAGTGTAAAAAATCCGGTGAGCTGAACCCATTGGTCGTTGTATCCTGTCAACGAAGACACAGAGTGGTAATTTGTTCCACTGGAATCTGTCTGCTGTATGGTTATGCCTATATTGTCACTGGAGGCATTTTGCAGACGAACCCAGCCGGAGATGCTGTATGTTTTGCCGTCTTCCATAACGCCGAGCAAAGACTGTACAAATCCCTGCCAGGACTCTCCTCTGTTATACGCATATCCGCTATAGCTGCCGGTAAATACCTGAGCTGTTGAGGCCGACAAATCACACCCCCAATCCGTCCATCCTGAAGTATTTCCATACTCAAAGCCGGGATTGGTCAAAAGATTCTCGGCTGTTTCTGCCCGGTTAGTCATTAGGGATGTTAAAAGCAGCAAAAGAAACAAACACCCACCGGTTGTATTTCTAAGGTTCTTCATCGATAAGACCCGTTCATTTGTATAAAAATGCGTTACAAGTAGCTACATGACCCATAGCATTTTCATTATACCAAAAAAATCCCGAATTTTCAACTAATTTGGCTTTGTTCAGCGGCAATTACTTGTTTTTTCGCGTCCAACGGCCTTATTTCGTACTATTTTACATTTCCCAGTTAGGCGTACAATTCGGGTCCTCGGGGTCATTGCATTGCAGCCAGCCCTTGGCGAAATCGCTATAGTCGAAGAAATCGACGACACCGTCCGTCGGTACAAAATCGGCGCCTTCGCAATTCTCGAGTGCATCACAATCAGTATTAAGCCAGTAGTAAGCTATTATCTCGAAGTCCCTGTAGTCCACGTAACAATCACCGTCGAGGTCTGGCACCAAGCTGAAACCGGCGGCCTGAACCTCCGCGCAGTTCTGGTAAGTTGTATATTCGAAGACGATGTATCCGACTTCCTCGGAAATATGATCTCGTTCGGTGTCACCTGCCACATCCTCATCGATAGCTAAGTTAAGTGATGTCGATGTTAAAGGGTCAGCACCGTAGAGAATCGCCCATCCACCGTTGGGGCCGTTCATCCCAGCGCAGCTGGCAATCGCCACATTGGCCGAAGACAGGCCGCTTATCGAATAGGTATACGGCGGTGAGTCGCCCACACCTGCTATGGCGTTTGAACCGAGGTCGGCAACATAATTAATGCCTTCAATGTCGCCGCTTCCAGCTTCTATAACGATGTAGCCGATGGTCTCGTCGTTGCAGGTAGTATTCGGGTCCTCGCAGATAGTCTTGCCGGTATAGAGGTTGGAGCTGTCCGGCGGATTGCCCGTGACACTGCCGCGACACCAGAAGCTCGAGAATTTAGGGTCGGTATAAGTCATAACCTGACCGAGCACGACCGGGGATGAATAACTGTTGCTGTAGGTTCTGCTCTCGCCAACCCAGGAACTGGCACAATCCGTGACCGTTGATAGATACTTTACGGCTTCCATTTTCACACCATGCTCGGCAGCGGTATATACACCTTCTTCGGCGACCATATAGTGGACATCGATGCCGCTGGGTACTGTACCGCCTGCCGCATCGACACGGACCTGGAAGCTGTTGCCTGAAGCATTTTGTATCCTGACCACTACCGGGTCGCTCGTATTGTCATAATTGGCAGCAGCTACAACGACCATAGAGCTGTAGCTCTGTTTGAGCGTCACATCCTCCCACGAACTGCCGACACCGCTGACTGTTCCGATTTTGAGTCCTGGTCCCGGCGGGGGAGACTCGGTGGTTGCGGATTTTTCTGTCGACCAGTCGGTCTCATTCCGGGCAGGAGCGCTATCACGCGCCTTAACCATGAATGTGTATAAGGTTAGAGGATTTAGGTCTTGTGCTACGTATGTTTTATCTGTCTGCCAACCGCTGTTCGCGTCGCCGTCGGTTATACATTCGAAGTAGTACTCAACAGGCGGCCGTTCATCAGTAGCGGTCGTTGCCGTCATAGTAATCCTGCTCGAGCCGATTGCCGTTGGCTCCGAGGCCCAGGTCATTGGGTCGGGGTCCGGAGAATTAAAGTCCGGCTCGGGAGATTCGAGGTCCGTTTCGAACACAAACTCCGCGGCCGTTTCTCCTGGTTCCAGTTCTATTACATATATCTCGGCGGGCTCGCCGGGCGCAGAAAGTGTTATCTCGTATGTCCCTTGAAATCCCCTGAAATTTACATTACCCGACAAATCCGTGATATTGGAATCTTCCGTTGTCCATTCATCCATCAGCTCTTCGTATCTAACGCCTGCGGCATTAAGAGTCCAGGTGGAGGAATTTACAATCCCACTCCAACGCCAGGCTGATTCA
>CAYWUO010000100.1:0-8178 GCA_964461285.1 uncultured Pirellulales bacterium | reverse complement strand
TGCTAAAATAATTGAGGCTTTGCTTTGAGATTGGTTTGCCCCCTCTGTTAATTAGCAAAAATTTTGCTTTCCGTTCCTTCGCGTAGTCTTTTTATATTCTCCCGATGTCGGATAATCACCATCAGCGGTATAGCTGTTGCAGCTATAAGTAATGGCCACAGATTGATAAAATCCCAGCCGGGCGTTAGTAATACTATAAGGTACAATGCAGCGGTAAATGCAATAGAAGCAGAAATCGAAGCAAGCGACACATAACGCCATACCAAAACTACAACCGCCCAAACTCCAAAAGCAACAAAAGCGCAAACTGTATAATACGGCCACAGCCCCAGTGCCACGCCAAGACTCGTTGCTACGCCCTTGCCGCCCTTGAATTTCAGATATAGCGGGAATATATGTCCTGATATTGCCGCACAACCCACAGCAAGCCAAAGACACATTAATAAAGTTCTTTCTGCATACGATTCTACCGATAAGGATTTTGCAAGAGGCATTGTTGCGAGCATCGGGATAAGACCTTTTAGCAAATCCAACACAAAGCAAACATACGCCCATTTCCTCCCCAATGCCCGGGCGACGTTGGTTGCACCGATATTGCCGGAGCCGATACTGCGAAGGTCTTTCCCATGGGCTTTGGCAATGACAAATCCGAAAGGTACCGACCCGAGCAAATACGCCAAGATAATAGAAAACAGAAAAATTATGTAAATCATATTAGGCCTTTCTCTTGCAATATGGATTCGTAAACAGACTTCAGCTCCTTTGCAACCCGTTTGATAGAAATATTTTCTTTGATATTATCTGCAATTATAGCTTCCGATGCTTTCTTGATATTGTCTGTATCTGTGAAATAGCTGATGGCTTCCGCAAGCGCTTCGATATCTTCCGGCTCATCGATTACTTTGCCGTGACGTTCATTCGTAAATAAATCAGTTGCACCGTTAAATCTCGTTGTTATAACCGGCTTGCCCGCTGCAAGTGCTTCGAGAATATATCGAGAACACGGGTCGTAAAAGGTAGGTAAAACGGCAACGTCAATAATTGACAGAACCTCTTCGATGCGTGAAACTGCTCCTAAAAATACAATTTGCTTATCAACACCAAGATTCTTTGCCAATCTTATATATCTACCAGCCCCGCCGCTGCCTGCAACTATTAAATACGCCTTACGCTTTAGCCCGTCCCCTCGACTGTGCTCTGGAAAAGATTTTTCTTTTTGGTATTTGATTGCCTTTATTGCAGCAGCCAGACCCTTTAATCTGAAATTATGAGCCGCAAATAAAAAAACCACGGGATTGTCCGCCTCTTTGAGACTCAGTTTAGTAAGTATATGTGTACGAATTCTTTCTGCCTCTTTTTTGTCATACTGTTTATGTATCCTTATCCCATTACGTATGACAACGATACATTCATCACTGACACCGTAATGTTTTTTGAACTGCTCAGCAACATACTGTGAAAGTGCGACAATTACCGGCCCATCCTGCTTTTTGCATAGTTTGCGTTCAGCACGTAATAGTACTGTTCGTCGAATATTGACAAAAGCCGTGAGCCGCTTATAAGTTTCAAGAAATTTATTTTGGAAGCTGGCAGCATTACGCAAAACAGATTCTGCGTATGTACCACCACGCGGCTGATATATATCGACAAAGTCAAAAGGTAAAACGCTGTGAATCAGACTATAGTGATTTTCTGACAAATGTTTTTCTAATCTCTCTTTGAAAATAAAGTAGCCGGAACGCTTGCCGACGGTATCTGCACAAAGAATATGGATGTTCTTTGCCTTGGTCTGTCCTTTTGCAGCGAGTATTTCAACTTCGAGGCCGAGTGCCGTCAGCGCCGGAGCCAGCTCAAACACCGACCGTTCTGCTCCTCCCAGCGCTATATCCGCCCTTTCTATTATAATTGCGATTTTATTCTTCATCACGGAATTGTAACCGATTTTGTTTAGCTTGCAAAGGGAGCCGCCCTGCCGTGCTTTTTATCGTGCCGCTCCATCTGCCGAGCTTTATTTACAACTTTACAGATAAAATCTTTGTCTTTTGAGGTTAGCTTTTTGTGGCCGGTATAATTGAGGTAAAAACGCAGCCGGTCGGTGTTGGAGAAATGCCTCGCTGGTGCCGAGTAATGAATCTGTGCAATATCTTTTATCCGAAATCGACGCCCGAAGACAATCGGCCTAAACACCCTCGCCAAATCTATCAGATAGAATTCGCCGTTATCACTGTAGAATATATGTGACAAGTAAAGGTCTCGATGACAATAACTACTCTGGTGAAATTTTTTAATAAAAGCCGCCAATTGAGCAATGAAATCCATTCTCAGTTTCAGATTTCTAACCGTAGCCGGCCCGCTAAAGCAATCCGGCAGCTTTCTCTCCAGGGATTCCGCATTTGCAATTCTTTGGGTTATGATAAAGCTTCTTTTCTCGAAGATACTCCCCCTCTGCTCCCCGTAACAGATAATCTTCGGCGTCTTAATCTGCGCTGCCGATAGTTGATTTGCCGGCTCCAAATCAAAAAGACCGCAGCTTACTCGACGTTGCGCCCAAAGCCAGTTTTGAAGTTGGGTAAGTATCGGTGGTCTTTCATAACGCTTTAGAAATAGTGTTGTTGACGGATTGTTTATCTCGAATCTCAATCTGCTGCGATACGGGGCAAGATTTCTTTTAGACAAATCTTCACCCTCACTGAAGGAAAAAACTGCATCGACGGATGTCAAGCCCAGCTTACTAAACGCAGCTTCGTAATCAACATCAATGAAGAAAGATTTCGATGTTTCTATAATTTCCCGATGTGCTAATATTTTTGCTTTTTTAGGTTTATTTTCGAGTAATTCTTTAGCTGCCTCGCATACCATCTCAACAGTTATTGCCTGCATACACATATGCTCTGTTCTTTTGCATTTCGGTTTTGTACACGGGCTGCAAAATACGTTACCGACTATCTGGATTTCATTTTCGTAATTGGTTTCTGTCCATGCCGGGTTATTGGGACCAAAGAGTGTAACGACTTTTCGTCCCAGAGCTGTCGCAATATGCCGCGGCCCGGTATCGTTGCTTATGACCAGTTCCGCGATGGATAATAGCGCCTTTAGCTCGCCGGGATTCAAAGGCCTTTCAGCCAAACTAATTAGTTTGTATCTGCTCGAGGAGCAAATTTCTCCGGCGATTTGCTTCTCAGACGGATGGGATGACACAGATACGACCACTGTTGCATTGTAGTTGTCAATCAGCCAGTCTGCCGTTTGTGCAAACCTCTCTCTAAGCCAGCATTTACTTGGTCCGTATGCACCCCCGGGGACGAGGATAACAACGGATTTATTGCCCTTGAAAACTTCCGGAAGTTTATCCTGCGCACTTTCGTTTGACTGCTCGTCGACTAATAATTCGAGCTTTCTGTTACTTGTTTCAGCGCCCAGCCGGGATGCAATCGCAAGATAGTAGTCGAGCATAGATATTGGCTTAAATTTGCCGTCAGAAAGTTTCTGCGGCTCAAGTCTATCGGTGAGCAAAAAGCCGCGCCCTTCGCGGGCATAGCCGACTCGCGATGGTATCCCTGCCAAAAATACCGCCAGCGCTGATGCAAACGAATTCTTCAATAGTATCGCTTGTGCGAATTTACGTTTTCTCAGCTCCTTCGCGATTGCAACCGGATTGCCGCTTTTCTGTTCAAGCCATCTATCGTTGAATCTGCACGGTGATAGAAACTGCCGAACAGCGCTCCCCGCATAAAAAGTAATCCTGCTCGATTTGAAATGCTCTCGAATTGCCCGCAATGCCGGAGTGCTCAAAACAGCATCTCCAAGCGGCGACGCAAGCCACACTAATATCTCATCTTTTGATTCTCGCATAGCGGATATGTCTTTATACGCTCCCACATCAACGCGTATTTATTTTCGTCTCTGCATTATATAAAAGGTAAGAGCCATAATTTGAAGGACTATTGCGAAGCCAAGCGAGATAAAAACCGTATTATCCTGCCTGGTCAGGCTTATCAGAAACCATATAGTCAGAACAAGGCACAGCAGCACAGCAATCTGCACAACACCTGCTATAAATCTTATCATCGAAAATTCTCCGAACATCTCCGCTCGCTGCAGGCTTTTTACCTGCTGCAGGATATTCATGAGCAGATTTTCGGTCCTGTCAGCCGCAGCTTCGTTTTTCTCGTTGCTTTGTTGCTCCTCGATTTCTGATAGTTCCGGCGTTTCCTCAACCTCATTAAATACAGGTATTTCGATATTGTCGTTTTCCGGCTCAGGTTGTTCAGGTTCTTTAATTTGTATAATTTGTTCGTCCTGCTCAAGCTGGGGATTCGGTGTTTCCGGCTCGGCCTTACCTGTAGCGCGGTGATATTGTTTGACAATATTTACCGCTTCTTTGATATTCACTGCCTTATAGTCCGGCCTCGGCTGGGCCGGGTCAAACGACTTATGATGCAATAACGGCCCCTCGATTAAAATTGTTTTGCATCCGACCCGCTGACCGGACTCGATGTCTCTGCCGCTGTTGCCAATCGCCCATGATTGCTCAAGCTCGATATCCATCTCTTCAGCCGCTGCCATAAGCATACCGGAACCCGGCTTTCTCCAGTCACTCTCTTTACGGTATTTCGCTACTTTTCCATCAGGATGGTACGGGCAGTAATAAATCTTGTCTAAAGACGCACCTTTTTCAGAAAGCAGCTGCCTCAAACGGTTATGAATCTCTGCGAGAACCTTTTCAGTTACAAGTCCGCGGGCAACACCCGATTGATTTGAAACAACGATTGTCTTATATCCCATAGCTCTAAATTCGTTCAGCGCTTCTGCCGCCCCATCCAGCAGCTTGACCTGTTTTGGATTATTGATATAGCCGGGGTCCTCAATCAAGGTCCCGTCACGGTCCAGAAATATCGCTTTATCAGGCATAATCTCAATCTGTTATTTCTTTAAACCTTCGCTAAAGCCCTGCTCAACGAGTTTACAGATTATATGATAAGCTAACTGGTGAATCTCCTGGCTGCGGGCCGTTGACTTATGCTCGGTACAGAAACATATATCGCTAATCTGTTCGAGCTTACTGTTCGCCCTGCCGGTAAAGCCCAGCACAAATGCTCGCTTTTCTTTAGCCAGTTCAGCTGCCTTGATAACATTTGCCGACGTCCCGCTGGTGGAAATAGCCCACAAAATGTCACCTTCGCCTACCAATCCTTCGACCTGCCTGACAAACACGTCTTCGTAGCCATAATCGTTTGAAACCGAAGTTAAGATAGATGTATCGGTCGTCAGTGCAACTGCTGCAAGTGCCTTCCGTTCTTCTTCGAATCTGCCTATAATCTCGCTTGCTATATGTTGAGCATCCGCCGCCGAGCCGCCGTTGCCGCATATATAAATTCTGCCCCCCTTCTTCAGCGCCTTTACAATCGTCTCGGCGATAGCTGCAATAATTTCTATGCCGCTTTTTTCAAATTCATCAACCAGCTTCTTATGTATCTCTATCGCCTCTGTAATCTGTTTTTTGACGCTCTCATCCATCAGGATTTTCTCTCCAACTCCTTCATTTTTTCTATCGTTGCAGTTGAGCTTTTACCCTCGACAAGCGGTGCAAGAACAACCTTACCGCTATAAGACTCAACGAACCCACGACCGACCACACCTTTATCTTTCCAGTCCTGACCCTTCACCAATATATCAGGCCTTACTTTTTTGATTAAGCTCAGCGGCTCCGCCTCATCAAATATAGTAATGTAATCTACCGTATCCAGCGCAGCAAGAACAGCGCCCCTGTCGTGCTGATTATTTATCGGCCGGTCAGGCCCTTTGATGATTTTTACCGAGCTGTCACTGTTTATTCCGACTACTACTATATCACCCTGCTGCTTGCAGAATTTCAGAAACTCGATATGCCCTCTGTGAATGACATCGAAACACCCGTTGGTAAAGACTATTATCCGTTTTTGCCTGCGGTGCCAGTTGAGTTCATCAACCAGATAATCGATTTCTCGTATCTTGCCTATTATATCCCGATTCTGGCTGGTGATTTCATTGACAATCTCTTCCACACTCACCGTTGCCGTGCCGAACTTCTCTACTTCAATCCCGCCGGTTATATTCGATAGCTGCACCGCCGTTTTATAATCGAAATCCCCTGCCAGCGTTATCGCAAGTGTCGCCAGCACCATATCTCCGGCTCCCGTAACGTCATAAACACTGCGTGGCCGCGTCGGTACCAGCTCGCTTATCTTGTTTGTTTTCAGATATGCTCCCTCCTTGTCGAGCGTGATTACTACGGCCTCGAGCTTTAATTTACTGGCAAGCTCTTTAGCCGCTCTGGCTGCATCGTTTTCGGTTTTTATCTCAAAACCGACACTTGCCGATGCCTCTTTACGGTTCGGCGTAATGACTGTTGCTCCGACATATTTCGAGTAGTCGCTTGTTAGGGACGGATCAACGAGGACTTTTTTGTTCGTTTGCGCCGCTTTTTGTATCATATGTTTACAAAGCGATGCGCTAAGCAGGCCCTTATTATAATCCTGCAGACAAACAATATCTGCCTGTTTCACTTTTTCATCATAAGCCCGTAAGATTTTTTCATATTGTTCATCAGCCAATGGCTCTATCGATTCCTCGTCCATTCTTATCAATTGCTGACGATGACGATGTTGTGCAAGACCTATGAGTCTTTGTTTACTGATTGTGGGTCTGTCCGACACGGCAAACAATCCGCTGATATCTGCTCCCATTTTGGTAAGTTTTTCCAAAAGGATTTTTCCGTTCGTGTCGTCTCCGATGACTCCCAGACAAATCGGCACCGCTCCCAAAGCAGATAAATTAGCAACTACAGAACCCGCTCCACCACAGCTGTACTCTGTCCTGCAGACTTTCAGAACAGGCACCGGCGCCTCCGGGCTTATTCTTAGTGCATCGCCGTAGATATACACATCCAGCATAAAGTCGCCCACGACAAGCACCTTCGGAGAGCCGAGCTCCTTCGCGGTTTTTAGCAGTTTTTCATACATAAATGCACACGCTTAGCTTTATTACTTTTCCACCATTTTACCCGCCAAAGCGTTTTTAATCAATCGTGTTATTGCGTCCTCTCCGCTGACTATTTTTAACTCAATTGCCAGATATGCAAACGGTATATCTGGTCTCAATTTCTCTATTGATAATCTGCTGAAGTCTTTCTGTGTTGTCAGTATCAAATCCGCCTTAAGGGTTGCAGCTTCTCTGCATATACCAGCAATATCTTTGTCAGCGTAGTGATAATGGTCGTCATAAATCTTCGAACCGACCGTTTTGGCTCCGAGCTCTCCTATCGTATTTATAAAAGCATCCGGATTACCTATCCCGCAGAAGGCAAATATCTTTTTATCCTTTAGCTGCTCAATACTTATTTCTTTGCCGTCTGTAGTCCTTGCTACGACCGGCGAATGTACAGCCCTTGCGATTATCATATCCGGCTTGATTTTTTGAACTTTAGCTTCGATTTTCTTTAGCTCGCAATCAGATGCCTGATTACTTCTTGTAATAACGACCGCATCAGCTCTTTTTATGGAATTGACCGGCTCTCTTAACAGCCCCGCTGGAAACAGCCTGCCGTAACCGAAAGGCTGAGTTGCATCGATTGTTACAATATCGATGTCTCTCGCTAATCGACGGTGTTGAAATCCGTCGTCCATAATCAGCAGCCTGGCGCCAAATCTATTCACCGCTTCTTTCGCACCTGCAACACGATCAGGATTGATTATCACTTTCGCTTGCGGGCACATTTCGCTGAGTATCGCCGGCTCATCAATTTTCGTCTCTCGTCTATCGTCTCTCGTCCCTCGTCCTTTCGTTTGTGTTTTATATCCTCTGGTCAAAATAGCGCAAGGGATTTTCTCCTGCTGTAAATTTTTGCAAAGCCATACAACAAGCGGTGTCTTACCAGTCCCCCCAGTTGTTATGTTGCCGACACTTATAACTATTGCATCTGCCTTTTTTATTTTCAGCCACTCTTTGGAATACAAGTAATTCCGCAAGACGATAATAATCAGATAGACTTGCGAAATCACTATCAGAAAAATCCGAAGCACCTGCGCCGTAATATTACTGCTTCGACCCGAGATTATTTTTCTAAAATCATTCTGTCCCAACACACAAATTCCTCTCCACGCTCTATTAAAACCGGCTGTTATATATCAGTCTTTTCCG
>CAYWUO010000099.1:0-8230 GCA_964461285.1 uncultured Pirellulales bacterium | reverse complement strand
CTGCTCTGATTTTTGCCAAAGGCAAAAATCGGGGTGAAAGGATTCGAACCTTCGGCCTCCTGCTCCCAAAGCAGGCGCTCTAGCCAAGCTGAGCTACACCCCGTATAAGCAGAATGCGTATATTTGGAACAATTATTCTACACGAAATACCTCAATGTTGCAATAGAGTGAAAATTTCGAGACGGGAGTGTTTCCAAAGAGCTTTTCGACAGGCTAATTTGTTGCATTTTTCTTAAAAAGGGTTGCATATTTGAGTCGATAAATATAGAATCAGGGTATACAAGAAAACCTTATAGGACGTTTGGAAAGCCGCAAAGCCCGAAAGAAAGGTTTGGCATGTAGGAGAAAGTGATTATGGCTGGTATGTTCTATTCATTAAAAGAAGCTGCTGAGAAACTCAACAAAACAGAGGAACAGTTAAAAGAGTTGGTCAAACAGGGCAAATTACGTGAGTTTCGTGACCGCTCGAATTTACTCTTTAAGGTTAATGAGATTGAAGCTTTGGTAGTTGATGAGGGCGTTCCAATCAAGGTAGAGGATTTAGAGCAAGCATCTGCAGCGCCGGAGGCTGCTGGAGCTGAGGCAATGACACCGGAGAGCCCCGTTCCCCAAGAGCCGGCACCTCAGCCGGAACAGACCCCAGAGCCAATACCTCAGCCGGAACAGACCCCAGAGCCAACACCACAACTGGAACAGCCCCAAGAGCCGGCACCTCAGCCGGAACAGCCCACAGAGCCAACACCACAACTGGAACAGCCCCAAGAGCCGGTTGAAGATGAAGCTTTGGGTGAGTCATCGGGACAGGGGCAAGCACCGGATATAGGTAAAGCACTGGAAGAGGAGATTCTGTTGGCGCCGGAAACCGGAGTACCAGCCGCAAAAAGCGGGCTAACCGAAGCTGATACCGCTCTCACCGGTGAAGGAATCAATGTTCTGGGCGAGACAGACAAGGATTACCCGGTGACTGAAGATACGTTAGCCGAGACGATAGGCGCAACCAGCACTCCGGAAGCAACCGGCGCAGCGCCCGAAGCCTCGTTGGAAGAGATTGAAGAAGATGTGAATCTGGATACTTTCGGCAGCGGCTCAGGCCTACTGGATCTTTCCCTGCAGGCTGATGACACTTCATTAGGGGGCATACTTGATGAAATTTACACCACCGAAGGAGAAGGCCCAGAGCCGGCGGAACAGGGTACGTCAGCAGATATGGCTACAGCGGCAGATCAAATCCTGTCGGAAGAAGATCTTGGCGCCCCGCAACCTGCACCTGAGTTTGCGGCGATATCTCGGCCTTATGCCGAAGCGGAGCCGGATGTCCAGAGTAACACCCTGGGAATGCTGTTGTTTTTACCCTTCGTGCTGCTTATATATACAGCAATTGTAGTCGTAGCAGGCCAAAGAGATGTAATGCCTTCGATTCTGGGGGCAATTCAGGGTATAATCTGGTACATTTTGATTGCTGCCATTATAGTAGCCGGCCTGGTTGCTGGTGCGGCTTTTATGCTCACAGGCGATTTCGGCAAAGCCCTTAAAAAACCAGCTAAGGCGAAAAAGCCCAAGAAGCCCAAAAAGCCCAAAAAATCGAAAAAGTCAAAGTCAGAACCAGCAGCAGCTTCGGAATGAAAAAAGACGGGCCTAAGAATAATTTGAGAGCCACCGCTGTAATCTCGTAACCTAAACAGCCGAGAAGCAATCACATAAACTATAACCACTAATGTTCTGCATTATTTCTGCCCGGAAAAGATTCTACCGAAATTTTTATTGTTTAGTGTGTTTTTATCGGCTGGCTAAGACGTCGGCAAAGCTACGGATATTTTGTAAGTTTATTCTTGACGGCTGAACACATATCGGTTTTACTTATAGGCGCAGCCGACCTCGCTTTGCCGAAGCGGCTGCCTGTGGCACGGGTTACGCACGAAGGCCCAGCCGTAGCCCGAAAGGCGGGGAGGCATTGATTAGCCGGCCATAATAGATTATAAAATAAACGGATTGTGTGCTTTAAGGATGGTCAAAGGGAGCTATCGTAATTTTCTTGGAAAGGATTGAAAGATGCGAACTGTCAAATTATCAGCGTTTTTTCTTTTATGTATTTCTTTGGCACTGCTAACCGGTTGCAGTAAGCAACTGCAAGACCTCAAAATTCAGAACGACTTACAGCGCAAGCAAATAGCCGACCTGAGAAGTCAGGTGCAGACGGCTACCTTAGAGCTTGAGCAGCTTAAAAGACAACTTGTCGACGCCGGGGAGAAAGGCGGCATCGATGAAGATGCTCTTAAACAACAAATTACTGCACTTGAGGAAGACCTGAAGAAAAAGAAAGACTTAATTGCTTCGATGCAGGAAAAATTGCTTTATGGGGCAGTAGCATTACCGGTCGAGCTTAGCACAATGCTTGAGGAATTCGCCGCAGAAAATGAGATGGTTACTTACGACCCCAGCCTGGGGATAGTGAAGTTCAAGAGCGATTTGCTTTTTGAGAAGGGCAGTGACATTGTGGCGCCTGAGGCGGCTGAGGCATTGAAATCGCTTTGTACAATTATGAATACCGAACAAGGCAAAAAATTTGATGTCGTAGTTGTCGGCCACACCGACGATATTCCTATCCTCAAACCTGCCACAAAGGCAAAACATCCGACCAACTGGCACTTATCAGCCCACAGGGCAATATCCGTTCTGGATGTAATGGCAGGTAATAACATAGAGCAGAAACGAATGAGCGTCCGTGGTTTTAGTGAATATCGACCGGTGGCGCCGAATAAACCTAATAAAGGAGGCAATCCACAAAATAGACGGGTTGAGATTTATATCGTCCCCGAAGGTATGTAGCAGCTCACCCCCACGTTTGCTTGCGTAGACAAGCGTGGAGGAGACGTTTTTATCGTGAGCTTGGCAAAGTGAGTTACAAATTAAGAGCTACAAACTGCAAGTATGGCAGAACGCACTTTAATTATTATTAAGCCGGATGCAGTCCAAAGGCACTTGGCCGGCAGGATAATTGAGCGATTCGAAAGAAAGGGCTTTAAGCTCGTCGCCGCGAAGTTCGTGCAAATCTCAAAAGAACAGGCCGGTCAATTTTATGAAGTTCATCGAGACAAACCATTTTACAAAGACCTGGTAGAATTTATCACTTCAGCACCGTCACTTATAATGGTCTGGGAAGCGGTGAGGGCTATAGATATAGCACGCAAAATTATAGGCGCTACTTTCGGCTATGATGCCCAGCCGGGCTCTATCCGTGGCGACTTTAGCAGTTCCCACAGGCAAAATATCGTTCATGGCTCGGATAGTCCTGAATCTGCTGAGAAGGAAATTAATGTATTTTTTAGTCCAGATGAAATCGTGGATTACAAGCTGTCTGACGCCCAGTGGCTTTACAAGGAACAGTAGAGTGAAAAGATTTGAGGCGGGAGATATAATGGCCGGAAAAGTCTTCAGTTGTATTGCGTTATTGTCTTTGCTTTTGATAACCGGTTGTGGGCCGAGGGCATTTTTATTACAGCCGGTGTCGCTGCAACAGGAGCTGCAAGAGAGAGAAATAGAACGGGACAAAGGCAAGTTTGTCGCTGATAAAATCGCTGTTATCGATGTCGATGGATTGATGGTCAACAGGCAAAAATGGGGGCTTCTTTACAAGGGAGAAAATCCGGTCAGTTTGTTTGTGGAAAAGCTGGACAGGGCCCGTGATGACCGACATGTCAAGGCCGTAGTGCTGCGCCTGAATTCACCGGGAGGGACGGTTAGTGCGAGCGATATAATGTATCACAGGTTGGCAGAGTTCAGGCAGAAAAGCGGTAAGCCCGTCGTAGCGTGTATGCTGGGTATTGCGACCAGCGGAGCATATTATTTGGCGTGCGGATGCGATGGGATTGTTGCGCAGCCGGGCGGTGTTACAGGCAGTATAGGTACGATATTGCAGACGATAAGTTTTGAAGGGACGATGGAGAAGCTGGGTATTAAAACTGTTGCGATTAAGAGCGGAAAATTGAAAGATATGGCATCGCCCTGGCACGATTTGAGCGAGGAAGAAAGAGAGGTGCTGCAGGGTATTATTACGCAGTTCTATGAGCAGTTTATGGAAATTGTAGCTGACGGGCGAAAAGAGCTTGGAGAGCAGAAGCTGCGAGAGCTGGCGGATGGCAGGGTGTTCACCGCAAAAGAGGCACTTCAGCAGGGATTGATAGACAAGGTTGGTTATCCTGCTGACGCAATTGCCTGGGCAAAGGAAATGGCAGGGATTACGAGGGCGCGAGTGGTTATTTATCATCGGCCTGTCAGCTATAAGCCAAACATTTATGGCTCGGAGACAAGCGCTGTTAGTGGGTTTGGGCCGTTGATAAACGTGGAACTGCCGGATTGGCTTGCTTCGAGCGGGGTGCAGTTTTTGTATCTTTGGCAGCCGGCTATAGAATAAAAAGTAAAACTCGTACAGAATTAGGGGAAAAAGGCGCTCCAATAAAAACGAGTGAAAAATGTGAGATTTCCGTGTTTTCCCGATAAATGGAGACATTTTGGAGTGGATGGTGATAGCCGGGCCTTTTCAATTCCTAAATAATGCATTTGTAGGGGGGCTGCGGGTGTTTTTTGCTTGATTTTACGGTATCTTTTTGGTACAATTGCTCTAAAATAGAGACCCTATGGGGAAGGTGTTGGCGAAAATGAAAAAATTATTTTTTGCCTTTGTATGCTTGCTGTTATCAATTCCCTGCGCAGGGAAAATAGTTATTGTCGATTGCAATGGATTCGGGGACTTTATTAATATCCAGGATGCAATTGATGACCCTGGCACGGAAAACGACGATACTATTGTTGTTTTGACGGGCACATACAATGAAAATATTAACTTCAATGGATTAGCTATCACGCTAACCGGCGAAGATCCTGATGACCCAAACGTTGTACAGGCAACGATTATAACTGCCGATACGGGCTACAGCGTAACTTTTGATTCTAATGAGGAGCCCAACTCGGTACTTACCGGTTTTACAATCACCGTACGAGGCATTCTCTGCAGGAACAGCAGGCCGATGATTTCAAAGAATATCATCAGAGATTGCGACGATAAGGGAATTCGTGGACAGTTCAGTCCTGCACCTGTTATTTCGGGAAACACGATAATTTTCAATAATATTGGAATAGCTTATTGCAATGGGGACATCATTGACAACATTTTCCAACAAAACTCTGCTAATTACGGTGGCGGACTGTACTGGTGCGACGCTAATATTGTTGGTAATGTTTTCATAGATAATTTTGCTACTTCCGACGGCGGGGCATTATTTACATGCGGCAGCATTATCAGCGGCAATATTATTGTTGGGAACGAATCGGGAGGCAAAGGTGGCGGTTTGTTCAATTGCAGCGGCATTATACATAACAATATTATTGCTGGAAATATATCCGGCAAAGGTGGGGGTCTGTATAACTGCGGTGCTGATATATATAATAATACAATCGTAGGTAATATAGCTGATAATCAGGGTGGTGCCTTGAATTTGTGCAATGGTCTTGTCTATAACAATATAATAGCGTTCAACCAGGCTGCAGATGGGGGTGGTACTTTTGAGGTATATAACAATTTTTACAACGACTTTTGGGAGAACGGTACTGATTATAGTGGCGGGTCATCAAAAGGACCGGGAGATATCAACGAAAATCCCCTTTTTGCAGTGGAGGGTCACTGGGACGATAATGGTACGCCAGGTACTGGTGATGACTTTTGGGTAGATGGCGACTATCATTTGCTATCGCAAGCCGGCAGGTGGAACCCCAATAGCAAGACATGGACGGTTGATATCGAACATAGCCCCTGTATAGATGCAGGCGACCCTAACTCGGACTGGACGGAGGAACTGTGGCCGCATGGTGAATGGATAAATATGGGTGTATACGGGGGGGCAACTCAGGCGAGTATGTCTTTATCAAATAAGAATAATGTTGCGAACCTGACTGACGAGCCTGAGCCGAATGATTGGGTGGATTACTATGATTTAAAGCTGTTCACGGATAAGTGGCTCTGCGAAGTGGACAGGTTTCCGTTAGCTGAAGACCTCGACAGAGACGGCGTTGTTGATTTCGTAGATTTTTCGATTTTTGGAGTCCTTTTGCGGCCGGAACCTCCGAAGCCTCCTACTCCGGATCCTATGGAATGGGAGACTCCGCCTTACGCAACATCGCCATTTTCAATAGCAATGACGGCGGCTACCGCTACTTCGTCAGACGGCAATGAAGCAGAGTATTACTTTGAATGTACATCCGGTGGTGGGCATGATAGTGATTGGCAGGATGAGTCAAACTATACGGACACGGGCCTGATTGCCGAGACTGAATACAGCTATAAAGTCCAGGCGCGCGATAAGAGTAATCTTTTGAAGACCGGGTGGTCAGATGTAAATTCAGTGACCACTCTAATAGATTTTACAGCTCCGGAGCCAAATCCTGCTCAGTGGCAGGTAGAACCCTATGCAAGCCCATTCCCATCAATTAGTATGGAGGCAGTCGAGGCAAGCGACCCAAGCGGAGTCGAGTATTATTTCGAATGTACTAATTGCATCGTACATAACCCCGGTGATCCCAATGACCCTAATCTATACAGCAGTGATTGGCAGGATGACACCGAGTATGAAGTTACTGATTTACCAGAAGGTGTATACAGCTTTGTGGTGAGAGCACGGGATAAATCACCGCGGTACAATACTACAGGCGACTCAAATGAGGTTACGGTGGACGTGAAACCTCCGACTCCGGACCCGATGCAATGGGCTCCTGGTGGCGAACCTAAGAAGGTCGATCATGGGGGTATTAACAATTGGTGGGCTGAGATGAAGGCAGTGGAAGCAACAGATGAGAACGGCGTAGAGTATAAGTTCGTATGTGCTAACGATAGCCGCTACAGCAGCGGCGGCGCGGGAGACCCAGACGGCCCTGAGTGGCGCAATGAAGATAACGTTAGCGGGGACCCGCGGGAGTATGAGGTGGATCTTGGCCAATCGAGCTCTTATTTTGCGTTCTATGTTGTCGCGCGCGACCGGTCGGTAAATCACAATAAAACCGGCAAGTCTTCTACGCTAGAATGGGAGTAGAGATAAAATAACCACCGGTGTACTTCAGTTTGAGTTTTTTAGGGATGAATTCAAAATTCACTCAGAGTAGCAAGTTCGTCTCCTGTTATTAGCAGGTCCTCTTGCACTTTTTCCATTTTTTCGTTATACTAATAATAACAGCCATTGATATGGTCTGTGTATGTTTTAACGTCTACGAAATATCATGTGGTAATGCTTGATTAGAAACACCGCATATATTACCTTATAAACTTTCGTATAAGAGAAGGTTTACATTAAAAATTAAATCCAGGGGAGCACAGAAAAATGAGAAAGCGTATATCAGTACCGATTCTACCAACATGTGTTTTTGTAATGTTGTTGGCTTTTATGAGTGGAAAGGTTATTGGCTCAGAGCCGCTGGCAAAAATCACCGTTGAGGCAGGAGAGCATACACGAGTTGATACCGTCGTATCAGTTGAGCTTGATGGAATACCTGAGCAGCTATTAGCAAATGAATTGTATGTAGAGGAAATTACTGCTTCGGGTCGAGAGCCGGTTGTGTCGCAGATTGAGCAGGGTAATCCGCCGCGGTTGTGGTGGATACTTTCCGGCACTACACCGGCTCAAGGCGAGCGTCACTTTGAGATTGTCACGGACCGTGGTATTAAAGCAGCGGGTGTTAAAGTGATAAAGAACGATTCTTTTTTGCAGTTGCAGGTAGGTGATGCGAACGTTCTCAGATACAACTATGGCATTGTGCCGGCTCCGAACGACCTGGGCGAGAAAGTGCAGGAGCGACAAAGGCCGTTATACGACCGCAGCGGATTCATTCATCCGCTTTGGTCACCGGCAGGTACGATAATGACAGATATTCATCCGCCTGACCATATTCATCATGTGGGAATATGGATGCCGTGGACGAAGACGAAGTTCGAGGGCCGAGAAGTGGATTTCTGGAATTTAGGAAGAGGCTTAGGTACGGTTCGGTTTGTTAAATTTCTTTCGACAACAAGCGGCCCTGTTTATGGCGGCTTCGAGGCACAGCAGGAGCACGTGGCTTTGAAAACCGCAAAAGGTGAAAAGGTCGTTCTTAATGAGGTATGGGATGTTCGGGTGTATAATGTTGGTGGGCCGGAAAAAGGGTACTGGCTGTGGGATTTCAAATCAACGCAGCGCAACGTTGCAGACAG
>CAYWUO010000098.1:0-8239 GCA_964461285.1 uncultured Pirellulales bacterium | reverse complement strand
GAAGCGGTTCAAATGGGGTTATGGAAAAGTGAGCAAAGGACTTTCGAGAAATATGGATGGGTTCCTGATATAAACACTCCCGTCTTATTGGCACCCAAAATTGAGATATATGAACCCAAAGAGGGCGAACAACAAATAGGCACTATTCCAAACACAACCTACCCAATTCTTATGAATATGGCCGAAGCAGTAAATCATCATATTGCCATACTTGGCATTACAGGTTCAGGAAAATCAGTGTTTGCAAGGGACCTTATACGTAAGATTGTTCAAGAAAATATGAAAATAATATGTGTAGATTTTACTAATGAATATAAAGCAAAATTTGCTGATTTGAAACCAATCATTTCGGATATTACTAAAGAAGGCGAAGCTGAGAGTCAAGCTGACAAAATATTCAAAAATATCGACTGGATATCTGCCGAATTGGAAAAGTGGCCTAAGGACCAAAATAAGCCGGGAATTAAAGAAAAACAAGAAGCCATCCAAAAAGAGTTTTTCAATTCAATCAAAGCTTTTTTCAAGTCAGAAAGCGAAAAATACTCTCTTTTTGAGTTACCAGATGTTTCAAATACAACTGGCATATTGGAGTATACCCGATGGTTTTTTAAGGTGCTTTTCGAAATAGCAAAAGATTATAAAAACTTTGGGAAACGCGTCTGTGTTGTTATTGAAGAAGCACATACGGTTATACCGGAGTGGAATTTTATTGGAGAAAGAGATAAACATGCCGGTTCGCTGGTAAACTGCATCAGTCAGATCACTTTGCAGGGTAGAAAATATAATGTCGGTTTCATTGTTATTGCTCAACGCACAGCTAATGTATCAAAGACAGTTTTGACCCAATGTAATTCGATTATCGCATTCCAACAATTTGATAAAACAAGTACCGACTTTTTGGCCAACTACATGGGAAGTGAAATGGCAAAAGCTCTTCCAAATCTTAAGCTCTATCAAGCTGTTGCAGTTGGTAAAGGCTTTCGCACGGGAGTTCCAATAATCTTTCAGGTGCCGGAGATTAGAGAATAGAATATCAGAAAGATTTCTAAATCGAAAGAAGTTTAAGAATCAGTAAGGAGCGTGCTCTATGTTGAGTTATAAAAGGCAAAGAATATCAAGGAAACGTATCAATTCAGTGGTACTTGATGTCAAAAAGAATCTAACAAAGTATCCACACATAGACCTATGGTGGTTTGGTTCCAGTGTTAGAAAAGGAGAGCAACAAATCAGGGATATTGATTTCGTGATAATATCGCCTTCAGAAGATGAATTATGTTCCGCCGAAAGGAAACTTCGTACAGAATATCCGACCGGTCATTTTGATCATGCGCGTATATATACAAAATCACGTAATGATAAATTTGTTGGAGGACCTCCGATACATTTCGTTTTTGGGCGACCTAATGACGTGTCCTCAAATGTAGCGCTTGAACAAGGAATAAGAAAAGGTATTCGGATAATATCAAGGACAGTGCATGAATGAAACAAGCTTCAATTGGCGGGAAGAGGCGAAGAACAAATACAATTGGGTCTTAGCAAAAAGTTTGGACATTGCTAAATCCGTCTCTAAGAATGAAGATGATAATTCCACACAAATTGTTGCAAATTGTTTAAAGAAGGACAATAAGCTTTTCAAATATTTTGGGGCTGAGCAGAAAGATGTAAAGGCGCTTTCGTTTAAAGAAAAAGACTATGGCGAAGAAGTAACTTATAATGAATGGTGCTTACATCTTTGGGGTAGGAGAATCTACTCTTTCCTATCAATTTTCACGAGAGGGCTTCTTTGCGCAAAGGAGTGTGAGAGCCTTCTTGAACATAAAGTTGACAATAAAACTCTAAGCGTGTTATCAAAAAAATGCAGAATATTGGAAGATGCATTTAAACCCAAGCCCAGGATTTTTAGTCCGATGCAGTCTCTTGAAGAACGGAGAGATATAGCCAATTTTCATGTTACATATTTGGATCCCAAATTGTTTTCTGCACTGATGTTTTGGCAAAAACTAAAAAAACATGACCAAGAGGTCACCAATAATAAGAAAGAACGAAAGCTCATCCTAGAAATAATCAGACGGGAAGTGTCACGATATACGAAAAAAGGTACGAAGAAAATCGAATCTTTAGCAGATGAATCAACCTTATGGTGGGGAATTAGAACCCTCATAGAAGAGACCAGGGATGAGTTTAAGATAGGTAACTATGAAAGATATGAAGGAGCACTCCAAATTTGTTTAAATCTAATCGAAAGCAACACATACGGAACACCCAAGTATCCAGACAAAAACGTCGTTATGACCGAAGCTACTTGGGAAATTCATGGTGAATTTCGCACTCGCTTGCTTGCTGCAATGAATTGCGTAGAAATTCTCCAATGTCTGCCAGAGAAATTACAAAAGAAGGCAAGTCCCAGATTCTTATCATTCATAGAAGAACAGATTCTTTACGCTATCAAGTCCCCTGAAAAAAGATTCCAACACATGTATTTTCTGGGAGTTTTTTTGGAGGCGATCAAGCCCTATTTACTTATGGGAGCAACTGCAAGGAAGAAAAGGGAATCAGCAGGCTTAGGATACGATGATATAGTGGACCTCTTTTACAGAATTGGCGTGGAAATGGAACGCCATGAAAGCACGTATAAAGACCGTAACGAACAACAGTTGCGAGACAGCTTCATCACAGCGTTATCCCCCAATTTTCCAAGTGTAACTGGCGAGACTATCAACAAGAAAGGCAAAACAGATATACTGATTAGAAGTAACGGCCAGAATTTGTTTATAGCTGAGTGTAAAATTTGGTACGGAGCAAAGACTTTTCGCGAGGCATTTGAGCAGCTTACCAATAAGTATTTGACATCGAGAGACCGCGAAGCTGCCATCATAATTTTTGTGCTTAAAAAGAACATGGATACGATACTGAAGCAAATAAAAGACAGTGTATATAAACATGAGTACATTAAAGGAAAGCTCGAAGAAACAGCCAGAGGTTTATTTAAGGCGAGCTTCCGTTTGCCGCACTCCAGCATAGATCAGACCAGAATTGCGATATTGTGCTTTCACTTTCCCGGATAAATTTTTGTCAACATGTCTTTGACCACCGAACCATCCCAACTCCACCATTATTCGTCGCTCGTCGTTCGTATTTAGTATCTTGCAAAAGAAATTTCTTTCCCCTCCCCCTGTTGATTTTGGGTAACCCACCCGATAAATCGGGGGAATAAGTATATTGCGTCGCCGTTATCCTTCGCTGAGGCTTCGGCGGATAAATATAAAGCATTCCTTGCGTAGGCACCCTAAAAAATAAAGCGAACCTCACGCGGGCACCCCCACATTTCATTAAATCCTAATATCTAAATCCGAAATCCTAAACAAATTCGAATTACCGAAAATCAAATGTTCAAAACGAAGCGTAGATAAGTGGATGCGTTTATGCGTAAATGAGTAGATGCGTAGATGCGTGGATCCCCCACATTTTCTTTCAGAAAATAAGAGTGGGGACAGGTGAGTGGAAGCGTGCAAGAAATAAAAATCACGGGCAGGATGCCCGTGCCACGGATAAATATAATCCCGGTGAGATAGTTATCACATCCCACGTGAAAAACTGGATTCCTGCGTGCGCAGGAATGACAAAACTTGGTTTCCGCAACAGGCAACGATTAAATGGCCTGAACGGTCATCAATGGCAAAACTGAGGAAATTGCCGACCTCCAGACAAATAGTGTTGACCAGAGAGGGAGTTATTAGGATAATTAAGGTTCTATACGTATTCGGGTAATGCTGAGCTTGTATAGTTATAGGAATAACATCTATGTCTGGAAGTAAAACTGAGAAAAAGGGCTCTGAGGGGGCCGACCAAAAATGGAAGGATAGAGCAACTGAAGTTGCAAACACCTTTGAATGGCTGATAATCGCTTTTATATTAGCCTTTGTCTTCAGGGCTTTTATAATGGAGGCATTCCGTATTCCTACCGGCAGTATGGCCGATACACTTAAAGGTGCCCACTTTCGGCTGCGCTGTCCGCAATGCGGATATAAATATGACTATGGTTTTATTCCGCAACATTTTGGGGTCCGGAATGAAGATTATATACCACCGCACGGTGATCTTGGTAAGAAATATCCATCTCGCTGCCCGAATTGTGGCCACTATCAACCGACCGGCGGCATAATGCCGGTGGCAAATGGCGACAGGATACTTGTTCTGAAGTGTATCTACCAGTTCGTCGACCCCAAGCGCTGGGATGTCATAGTGTTTAAGAATCCTGACAAACCTTACATAAATTACATCAAACGATTGGTCGGACGACCGGGAGAAGCTATAGAAATAATTGATGGCGATGTTCATATCAATGGACAAATCAGCCGAAAGCCCCCTAAGGTTCAGGAAGAATTATGGATGCCCGTTTATAATAGTGACTATCAGCCTGTTCAACCCCAAATACCCTTAACCCATTTGGGATTTAACGGCCATGTTTGGCAGCAACCGTTCAGGAATGTTGCAGATTCGAAATGGATAATCGATAATAAGGATAAACCTACCCTATTCTATCTGGACAGCCCTGCCGATAAAGTCCATTCATTTTTTTATGATACGTCAGTTGGCAATGATTTCAGGGCGACCTATGCTTACGACGCTGTTCGAGAATACAGATATTTGCCATATTGCAGTGACCTGAAGGTGCGTTTCTACGCTGATTCAGAGCAGCCCCGGGGCCGAATTGGAGTAGAACTCAGCAAATATGAGACCCGTTATCAGGCATGGGTAGATTTCGCGGGTGAAATGGTCATCGCAAAAATCGAGAAAGATGGAAACAGAACAGAATTAAATCGCAAATCAATCGAACCACTATCTATAAATAGGCCTGCTCTGGTCGAGCTTTCCAACGTTGACCATCAATTGGTTTTTCAATTTGGCGGCGAAAAATTAATGTTCGATTTGGGCCGTGACCCAAATGCCTGTGGCCAGAGAAAAACGGAAATTGAACCACGGGTGAAGATATTCGGTGCGGGCAGATTGACGCTATCACACATAGCGATTTTCAGGGATGTTCATTATACTTCAAAAACCTTTTCTGACCGTGGCGAACAGGGTAATGCTATTGGTAAACCTTTTAAGCTGGGAAAAGATGAGTTTTTTGTATTAGGTGACAACAGTCCGAACAGCCTGGATGGCAGATGGTGGGAAAAGAGGGGCGTGGCAAACAAAGGACTATACTACCGTGCCGGTATTGTCCCGCGTGATTATCTGGTTGGCAAGGCACTGTTTGTTTATTGGCCGCAGGGCTTCAAAATCTTTGCCTGGGACCCTTTTGGGGTCATTCCTAATGTCGGCCTGATGCGGTTTATCTACGGCGGCTCAGTCACGAATTGAGTAAACGCATAAGCGCTTTAGCTGTCTTGGATTTATCTTTTTTATATGGCTCATACCTGTAAAACAGCAGCTCACGAGTTTGTTTGAGTAACCTTTTTTTCTTGCCTTCAGGTGCAGATTGCAATAACTTAACAATTGATGCAGGATAATTAATAACGGAGTAAACGGAGATTGGCAGATGAACGCACTTTTAATCGGCAGTGGCGGACGCGAGCATGCAATCGCCTGGAAATTGGCTCAATCGAAAAACCTGAGCAAGCTCTATATCGCACCTGGTAATCCCGGCACAGCTAAATGTGGAGAAAATATTGCTATCGGCGCCACGGACATCGATAAGCTCCTGGATTTTGCAAAGCAAAACAATGTGGAGCTGGTTGTAGTCGGGCCGGAAGACCCGCTGGCGGCAGGAGTGGTTGATTCATTCGAGCAGGCAGGAATAAAGGCGTTCGGGCCCAGCAAAGAAGCAGCACAACTCGAAGCGGATAAGGCGTTTGCAAAGCAATTGATGCGCTCGGCTGCCATCTCCACCGCTGAAGGAAGAATCTTCGACAGGTTTAAAGATGCCAAGGTATATATTGCCAGCAGGGACGAAGCGGTCGTGATAAAGGCGGCAGGGCTTGCGAAAGGTAAAGGTGTTTTTGTATGTGATGAGCCTGCTGATGGCATTTTGGCGGCTGAGAAGATAATGTGTGATAAGATGTTCGGCTCGGCAGGTGATAAAATCATCGTAGAGGACAAATTATTAGGCCAGGAGGCGTCGATACTTGCTTTTGTAGATGGACGCAATATTTACATTATGGAATCGTCGCAGGACCACAAGCCCATTGGCGATGGTGATACGGGCCCGAATACCGGCGGAATGGGTGCATATAGCCCTGCGCCGGTGGTCACAGAAGAGATTTTGAACCAGATTAGCCGTGAAATTCTTGTGCCGGTGGTTGATGGAATGAACCGCAACGGCACTCCATATAAAGGCGTGCTGTATGCAGGGATTATGATGACTTCCGGTGGGCCGAGGGTGCTGGAATTTAATGTCCGGTTTGGCGACCCTGAAACTCAGCCGATTTTAATGCGGCTGAAAAGTGACTTGCTGGAAGTCCTGCTGGCGGTTTGTGGCGGAACGCTGGACCGGGTAAGTCTGGATTGGGACACAAGGCCTGCGGTCTGTGTGGTAATGGCCTCCGGCGGTTATCCGGGAGATTACGAAAAGGGAAAGAAGATAACAGGCCTGGACGAAACCGAACACATGAAAGATGTTGTTGTATTTCACGCAGGCACCAAACTTGTTCCCGCGGAAACGGGGAACCACGATATTGTTACCAATGGCGGCAGGGTCCTTGGTGTGACGGCACTCGGGGAGACAATTGCAGAAGCGAAAAAAAGAGCTTACGAAGCTGTAGATATGATAAAATTCGATGGTGCTTATTGCCGCCGGGATATCGCAGATAAGGCAATAAGAAAATAATAATTGATAATTGATTATCGCACTGCGAAATAAAAATTACCTGTGTTTTCTATGGCTCAGCCGGAGGTTAAAAAATCGAAATTCAGGACTTTGATTCGCTGGCTTATCGGCGTTTTACTGGTGGTCATTGTTTTATGGTTTGTTTTTATCCTGGCAGGGCGGGCTCTTCCACACATTGCCATCGGCCAGATAGCTGAGCTTACCAATACGAAGGTCCAGGTCAAATCGATAGATTTCAACTTTGATGGCTCTGTCTATATCGAGAAACTTGTAATCAGCCCCTACCAAAAGCAGGGTCCTGACGATGAAATACTTAAAGCCAGAACAGTATATGCGCGTTTTAGTATTGGCAGCTTATTATTGCTTCGGCCGCGATTGCAGGAAATCGATGTTAATGATTTCGTTTTCAACGCCCAGCATAATCTGGACACAGGCCAGTGGAATTTATCTGCGCTTAATATTCTACCTAAGCGCGGCTCTGGTCAAATGCCGCTCGTGCACCTTCAAAGGGGGACGCTTCAATACGGCAAGGTATCGAATGGCCAGGTTAAAGTTGTTGCGGAAGTACCTGTCGATATGACGTTTGGACCTGCCGAAGAGAAAAAAAGTGCTTATAGCTACGATATAAAAACGGCCAGGCTGACCGGTGGTTTTGGCGACAGTCACCTGCGAGGATTCTACGAGCCGGGCAACATTACATTTGCGGGCGGAATTTCGTCTGCTGATATTCCTGCGCTTGAAATGGCATGGGTAATCGAGGTCCTGGCCGCCGAATTGAAATACGACCCGAACGATGATTATTCATTGAAGCTTACCGTGAATGATTTTCACTCAAGGCGTAGTCCATCACTGGATAAATTGGCACAGGTTGCGCCGACACTGTTACGAAAGTCCAGCGGCTTTGCTGCTCTGCAGAGATTTTTCAACAGATATAGGCCTGCCGGCAGTATCGATATCAAGCTCGAGGCATTGGGTAACCTGAAGCGTCCAGGAGAAAGTAATTTGACCGGCAAAATTTATTGTAAGGATGTCTCGATTTGCGACCGCAATTTCCAATACCCCGTAGAGCATCTGACCGGTGGGATAGATTTTACCGAAAGAAGTGTATCACTGAATAATTTGAGCGGCCAACATGATGATGTCAGGCTTTTCTTTAATGGCTGGTCCAGAGACTTCGGGCCGGACTGGAAGTATGGAATCCGGATGACAAGTGATAATATGGCTTTGGATGATGACCTGTATAATGCGCTGGGCGAGAGGCAGAAGAAATTCTGGGCAGCTTTTTCTCCGAGCGGCCTTGCAGCGATAGATTACCGTCTCAGCCGGCAGTTGCCTTTGGGTAAAAAAAAGACCCTGGTCGTTGAACTGCTTGGTACCGAAGCTGTATATAAGCATTTCCCATATCCATTG
>CAYWUO010000097.1:406-8242 GCA_964461285.1 uncultured Pirellulales bacterium | reverse complement strand
GTTGATGACGGGATGCTGATGGCCTTTTTCGAGCGACTGGAAAATGAGACTGAGCGGGAAAAAGTGAATTTTCGCTTTGTCCTGGCGTTGGTTTTAATGCGAAAAAGACGCCTGAAATACGACGGTTCGAAAAAAGAAAACAGCAGAGAAATCTGGCGATTGAGAATTGCCGGCGAGAAGGATTTCGTGGATGTTATGAATCCTCATCTCGACGAGCAGCAAATCGAGCAGTTAACCTCGCAGATAGGTGAAATTTTACAGACGGATTTATGAATGATGAATTATGAACATGACAAATATCGATTGCTTGTTGTTTTTACCGCAGGCGTACTAATAGTTACCGGCTGTAAGCCAAAGATGCGCAAACCCACGTCGGTCTATTTGACCAGGGCAACCAAAACCGAAGTGTTATCGCTGTTAAGGTCACGTGCAAAAAAAATTCCACAGCTTAAAGCCAACGGCAGATGTCGCCTGCAAAATTATATAGAAGGTAAAAAACATAAACAAAGCTTCCCGATAAAAATATGGCTCAATCCGCCGACCGATGTTTACCTGCAGGGCGATATTGCCTTTGACCCGCAGGGACTTATCGCCGGCTCAAATGAGCACGAGTTCTGGCTGGCACTGACACCAAAGGATATTAGCAGCTACTGGTGGGGCCAATGGGCGGATGAGACTTACATTCAAAAGATGTTAATAAGTCCGAAAATTCTGCTTGAAGCCCTTGGAATTGCCAGGATTAACAGGGAAGAAAACTGGTCTTTGTCAAAAAAGGGTGCCTTTGACGTACTTGAGAAACACAATTTGCCGGGAATGATAATCAGGAGGATATATTTAAGCAAACCCGATTATCTGGTCAGAGAAATCCACTATTTCGATAACAGTGGCAGGGCTACTGTTGTAACTGAACTGGACAAATACGAACAAATATCGAACGATTTTTCTATACCAACCGTTATAAAAATAACTAAAATTACTCAGGCCGATGAAAAAGACTCAGCCGAAATTAAACTTGGCTCCATAAAACCAAAGGATTTGACCGATAAGCAGCGCGAGCGTCTCTTTACTCGCCCGGACCCGCAGGGTTTCAGGAACGTTTATAAAATCATTGATGGCAATATTATTGAACAACGGCGGTAAATAAAGAGTATAACTGTGCGAGTATATTGTATAAATTCGAATATCGAATTTCTTCACAGGACACCTGACGGTGGAAATCCGAAACAGTATCGAAATTTAAATACGGAATGTTCAAAACACCCATTTTTTGAATTTGTATTTTGGTAATTCGAATTTGTTTAGAATTTAGTGCTTCGAATTTCGGATTTTATATTTACGATTTTAAGTGAGACTTACCTATGTCTAAGATTAGTTTGAAAAAAAGAATTAAAGAGAGTTTATTATTACTGGATGGTGCAATGGGGTCTCAGTTAATTGCCAGCGGTATTGAAGCAGGCAAATGTAACGATTATCTGAATATCGAGTCACCCGATATCGTTTCCAAAGTACACCTTGCCTATCTGCAGGCCGGCAGTGACGTGGTTCTCACCAATACATTCGGGGCCAACAAAATCGCTCTGGCCCGCCACGGCCTTGATGAGCAGACCGAAAAGATAAATATCGCAGGAGCCAAAATAGCTCGGCAGGCGGCAGGGCAGGATAGTTTTGTTCTCGGTGATATTGGCCCGAGTGGTGATTTCCTGAAACCTTTGGGAAATTTAGAGCCGCAGAACTTAAAAGACGCCTTCGCCCGGCAGGCAAAGTCACTTTTAGATAGCGGCGTGGATGGTTTTATAATCGAGACAATGACCGCCATCGATGAGGCTGCAATTGCAATCGAAGCTGTAAAATCAGTTTGCGATGATTTGCCTGTATTTGCGTCGTTCGCTTTTGACTATGCCGGCGGAGATTACCGAACGATGATGGGAGTTGATGTCGAATCGGTAGTTTCAAAAGCCCTTTCTCTGGGAGTCGATGCTGTCGGTTTTAACTGCGGTACGGCGAACCTGGATGAATATGTAGAGCTGGCAGGGAAATTCGTTTCGAAAGTTATGGCTTTCGAGAAAATCCAAGCGACGAGCGACGAGCGACGAGTCACTATTCTTGCCGAGCCCAATGCCGGAAAGCCGGAACTTATTGATGGTAAAGCGGTTTACAAAGTTTCACCGGAAGATTTCGCGTCGGCAGCAGAGAAAATACACTCGCTCGGCGTAAATATCATTGGCGGCTGCTGCGGAACAACTCATGCACATATTGAAGCTGTTGCTAAAAGATTGAAAAAGTAATTATTGGAGCAACACAATTTCAGGCAATATTCAAGAACTTTGTGATTTGTTCTATTGTTTTTGTTGTTGCCCCTTGATTTTTCCTGATGACTTCCCGGCCGTTTAGGGCAATTCGCTCAGCAAAGTCTTGTTCGTTAAGGCATTTCCGCATTGCATCGAGCAATTCCTGTTCATCTTTGACCATAATGGCACCATCGTCAGCTAAAAGTGCATCAACGGTCTGTTTGAAATTAAATGTATGTGGCCCGAATATCGTGCATTTACCCAAAGCCGCCGCCTCGGCCATATCGGAACCGCCCATCGGAACCAAAGTCCTGCCCACAAAAATTATGGTTGCCAGCGAATAAAATTTTCGCAAATCTCCCATCGTATCGCCAAGAACAACGATTGACGATTGTCGATTGTTGTAACCGCTATTCTGTCTCCTGTCTCCTGTCTCCTGTCTTCTGTCTTCTATTTTAACACTGCTGTATCTAATAAACTCGAAGTCGGTCTGTTTTATAAGTTCTGCAACTTCATCGAATCTCTCCGGCTTACGGGGCACTATAACCAGACGCAAGTCGCTGAACTGCTTCTCCTGCTTCAAGCTCTTGAACACATTGAGTATAATTTGCTCTTCGGCAGGGCCGGTGCCGCCTGCTACCCATAACCTTTCATTACCGATATTTAGCTGCTTCGCAATTTCATCTGCACCTGCGATCCTTTCGGTAATCTGGGCGGTATCGTATTTCAATGAGCCGGTAACGAAAACTCGTTCGCTTGGACAACCTATCTCCCTGAACCGGTGAGCATATTCGGCGGTCTGAGCGAGAACCAGACTAACCTTGCTGAATATCTTTTTTACAACCGGCTTTATTATTTTATATCTGGAAAAACTCTTATCGCTTATCCGCCCGTTGATAACAATGACAGGGACGTTTAATCTTCGTGCAGTCGTAACAAAATTCGGCCAGACCTCAAGCTCCATCAATAGGCAAATCGCTGGCCGAATATTGCAAAAGGCACGTCGTATTATCCACGAAAAATCAAATGGAAAGTAAAATACCTGTAATCTCTCACCGAATAATTTACTCGCACGTTCATAGCCGGTGTCGGTGGTGGTGCTTATCACGATTTCAAAGCTTGTCCCCGACTCTGCTCGGGTATCACCGAATTTGTCCTCAAGCTCTTTTACAATTGTCCTGGCTGCATTGACCTCGCCGACACTGACGGCATGCAGCCATATACATTTTTTTTCGGGACTTTTGCGAGTAATTTTACCGAACCGCTGCCCCCAGCCGCAACGGTAACGCTTATACCGCAACATACGGTATACGACCTTGGGGCTATAAACCAACGCAGCCAGCAGATATACAAAATCAATTACAATACTCATTAACAATCTCTGCAAAACAATAATAGCACAATCATATTTGCAAACCGACCTTATGTCAAATAGATGCATGCCTCGTTAGAGAGCTTTTCAGATAATACACATTCTGTATGATAGAGACATGTAGAAATGGTTCAGAATAGCTGGATTTGTACTGGATTAGGGGTTGGGAAGCTTACATTTCTCAAATTTCTTTGGCAAGCTCGGCTAAGTCGCGAAAATTCACGATTTCATCCGGTTTCAAATCGGCGCCCCGGCAGTTCCAGTTCAGCCAATCGCAGTCATTAAGCCATTCGTCTGCGAGGATTCTCAAATCCTGTAAATCAATAGAATAATTGCGGTTCAAGTCCTCTTCCGCCCAGAGCATACCCATATCTTCACACGCTGGCAGGGTATATACATCGTTGACATCGAAACCTAACAGGGCGTTTTGCGTATCCATAACTATCCTGTTAAAAGCGCCTGCCGCCAAGTCGACAGGCCAGCCGGACTCAATCTTCGCCGAGGCACATAAGAAATTGCTCCCGAAAATTCCATCGAGGATGATATACTCATCCGTACCTGCATTGTAAACACTTATATCGTGAACCGTAATGCGAGCATTGTTGAACACAAGATTATAACCGCAAAGGGTGGGAATTATCAGGTTATCTATTTGAAAGCCAGGCAGTGTAACTTCTCCGCCAATACCACCGATATCAATATAAAAATCGGGCGTAATTACCGGCTCTCCATATTCATCGGTTAGACCAAGCTCGACACCCTGTGCCACTGACATATTGCTTATCGTCCCGCCGGTATCGAAAAGCCAGCTCCCTGTAGAAGTTATACCATTGTATTCCGCAGTTATATTATCGATTACAGGATTGTAAGCCAGTACCGGCAGGGGCGGTATATTCCGCGGGTCTTCAGGAAAGACATATTTTTCGAATCTCAATACCACCTTAAAATCAACCGCCGGTATTGTCGGGTCATCGGCCTGCTTGATATCAGCGTAGAAGTAGTCCAGATTATTTGTTCCCGACGGGTCTAACACGACGGTCCTGCCTGCCATAACAGGCATACCAAGAATATCGATAGGGAAAAAGTCAGCATAATTTTGGTTGATTTGGAAACGCCATGCTCCCGACAGAGTGTAAATATCGGGTTCATAAGGGTCGAGCGCATTAAAATCGGCTGTGCCGATGTAAAGCAGCTCCGATACATCGAAATATTCCTCTCCTGCAACGCCGGCGTCTACATACTGGGCCTCCGGCTCAATCGCCAATTCCATGAATTCGGCGGTCTCACGCGACATCAAAATTCCGGATGCCCCCGTATCCAGAAAGGCGTAATTCAGTTCAAAGCTGCCCATATATTCCAATGGAGGCCCGTTGGGCTCGCGCTTGAAAAGAAAATATATCCGCGGTAAATCCAGGGCCGCTTCGAATACTCCGTCGATATTAAGGTCATTGGAGTCTGCACAAACACAGGCCGACTCTGCAAAAAGCAGGATTAGTACGAAAAGAACGAAATTTAGACAGTTTTTTGACATTTAACAATCAACCCCTTTATATTCTTATTATAGCATATATACGCAAAAATCGTTCGGAAAATCCCTCACAGAACTTGCTTAGACCGGCTAATTAAACCAATAAACGATATTATTTGAACATTTCAATTCAGTTGAGGAAAAGACTTGCAAATGTGTAAATTGATGATTAGAATATTGGATTCGTGTTTGAAATATATGTAACTTTCAGCGAGGGGCAATATTTCGCCCATCGGAAAGCGTTTCTCAAACTCGATGTAATAGACGAAATATGAGAAAAAACGATAAAGAAAGGGAATGTTTGAAAGATGTTGACTAAGCAGGATAAAGGAAAGATTATAGGCGATTTTGAGACACATGAAGGGGATACCGGCTCGCCTGAGGTACAGATTGCACTATTGACCAGGAGAATTAACGAGCTTACCGAGCACCTCAAGATTCATCGCAAAGACCACGCATCCAGGCGTGGTTTGCTGAAAATGGTCGGAACTAGGTCGGCATTGCTAAAATACATAAGCAAAAATGACGTCAAGCGTTATCAGGAAATTATATCCCGGCTCGGCTTGAGAAAGTAATATTATTAATCGCAAGTTACATCTCGTGAATTGCATGGGATATAAGGTGCGAGATATGAATAATGAGGTAGTATATGTTTAATGAATGTAGAGTAGAAAGGCAAATTGGGGGCAGGACTTTATCCATCGAAACCGGAAAAATTGCCAAGCAGGCTGACGGAGCTGTTATAGTTCAATATGGTGAAACTGTCGTTCTTGTTGCCGCAGTCACGGCTCCGCCCAGAAGAGAGGATATCGATTTTTTCCCCCTTAGTGTTGAATATCGTGAAAATCAAAGTGCAGCAGGCAAATTCCCGGGCGGATTTATCAAGCGCGAGGGAAGACCAAGCACCAAAGAAATCCTGACGGCAAGACAAATCGACAGGCCCATTCGACCGTTGTTCCCGGAAGGTTACCTTCAGGAAGTCCAGATTGTAGCGAACGTTTTAAGTGCTGACCGTGAAAATGACCCTGATGTCCTGGCAATGGTCGGCGCCAGCGCGGCACTTACCATCAGCAAAATACCTTTCTTAGGACCTATCGGGGCCTGCAGATTGGGTAGAGTTAATGGTGAATTTGTAGTCAATCCAACGCACAAGCAAATCGCAGAAAGCGATTTGAACCTGCTTCTCGGCGGTCGCAAAGATGCAATGAATATGATAGAAGTCGGTGCACGGGAGTTATCGGAAGAGATTATTGCCGATGCTGTTGAAACTGCACAAAAAACAGTCAGTCAGGTTTGCGAGATGATAGAAGAGCTCCGAACGAAGGGCGGGGTCGAGAAGGAAATTCCTCTTGTTGAGTTTAACGAGGAGCTCTCTGCGAAAATTCGTTCGCAGGTAGCTGATAAGTTATATGAAATCAAGCAAATACCGGTTAAGCAGCAGCGTAATACCGCCTTAAAAGAACTATTCAAGCAGCTTAGCGATGAATACTGTGGTGTTGAGGAAAATCAGAAACCGGCTGTAGCTGAGGCTTCGAATATCCTTGAGCCAAAATGTAATAAAGCAATCTTTAAGCAAATCTTTGAAAAGATAGAGGGCCAGACCGTCCGTAAAATGTTGTTGGATGGTAAAAGGTCTGATGGCAGGGGCTATAACGATGTTCGTCCTATTGAATGTGAAGTTGGTATTCTGCCCAGGACCCACGGCTCAGCGTTATTTACGAGGGGCGAAACGCAGTCACTGGTCAGTGTTACACTTGGTACTATCAGGGATGCGCAAATTATAGATGGCTTGCAGGATGAGTACACTCAAAATTTTACACTCCATTACAACTTCCCGCCATTTTCCGTTGGCGAGGTTCGACCGATGCGTGGACCCGGCCGAAGAGAGATTGGTCACGGTACACTTGCAGAGAGGGCGCTGAAAGCAGTCAGGCCGCCTGAAGATGAATTCGCGTACACTATCAGAATTGTCTCCGATATTACCGAATCAAACGGCTCAAGCTCTATGGCTTCGGTCTGCGGCGGAACATTGGCCCTTATGGATGCAGGAGTTCCAATCATAAAACCGGTTGCAGGAATATCAATCGGTATGATTAGCAGCGAAAAAGGACGCCATGAATTGCTGACCGACATCCTCGGCGAGGAAGACCACTTCGGAGAAATGGATTTCAAGGTCGCCGGTACTGTAGACGGCATTACGGCGATACAGCTCGACATCAAGGCCGAGGGACTGCCGCACAATATCATGGTCGAGGCATTAGAACGAGCCAAGGCAGCTCGAATAGAGATACTTAAAATTATGGCAAAGACCATCAGTGAGCCCAAGCCTGAATTAAGTGTGTATGCTCCGAAGCTGATATCTATCGAAATCGACCCGGAATTAATCGGCAAGATAATCGGGCCGGGAGGCAAGGTAATCAAGAGCATTCAGGAACAGACCGATACAACCATCGAGGTCGAAGATGATGGAACCATTTATATAAGCTGTCTCGGGGGCGATGGCCACCTCAAGGCCAGAGAGATTATCGAATCGATTACACTACCGCCCGAGGTCGGCAGGATATACCCACAGTCAAAAGTTGTATCTGTGAAAGACTTCGGAGTGTTTGTTGAAATTGAAGAGGGAGTTGACGGATTGATCCATATTT
>CAYWUO010000097.1:0-396 GCA_964461285.1 uncultured Pirellulales bacterium | reverse complement strand
TATAAGCGAGTTGAGTGACGGTTACGTCAAAAATGTTGACGAAGTTTGCAAAATAGGGGATTTGATTTCGGTAAAGTTGTTATTGATTGATGAGCAGGGCAGATTCAAACTTTCTCGCAAAGCTGCTCTTGCTGAAATGAACAAAGAACAGCAGGAGACGGATGGAAAGCTAAAAGTGTAGAACTGCTGAATCTTCTGTTTTTGTTTACGACTTTACATCTTTCGCTTTACGTTTTTAGCTTCTCCGGGTCTAACAATAATGAGGGGAAAATAAATGCTCAGGTTTATATGCGGCTTTGTTTTTGCTTTATTGGCTGTTGTGCCGATTGCCGTGTTACTTTTGCGTAAAAGACTTTCCAAAATTCGCAGTAATACAAATAGTCATCTCAAACAGCT
>CAYWUO010000096.1:0-8360 GCA_964461285.1 uncultured Pirellulales bacterium | reverse complement strand
CTGATATTCGTCACCGGCTTTCACGCCGACAAGATTAGCTGGTATCTGGTTACCGTCCAGCCGAGTCCAGGCATCGATAACCTCCCGCATCGGGCCCAGAAGGTTTTTAGGCGCCAATATCGTACCGGCTGACTGGCTGCAAAAGTTCCGCTGTGAAAGATAATACGCAATACCGGCGGCGTGGTCCATATGCCCGTGCGTGAGAAGTACATGGTTTATAGAGATAATCTGGTCAGGTGCCTTTCCAATATCAAAGCAAACATCCAGTTGAGGTATCGCAACAACGGTCTCTTCACCCGCCACGGAATATCCGACGACTTCCAAATCGTCTATCTTAATGTATGCTAAATTATGGCTCGCCATAAGATTGCCCTGATTAAAAAACACTATGAAAACCTGATAGTAGAAAGAAAAAGCTGTTATGTCAATTCATTTTTGACATTACAGCGTATATGTGTACACTAATATCAAAGCATCAAAGAACTATTAAACAAACTTTCATATAATACCGTGATTGTGTGCGTGAAATGTCTAAAAAACAAAACAACAACAGAACAATTCGAGACAAAAGACGCTTGCTAAAATATCTTGCCTGGATTTTGGGTGTTTTTGTTCTCTCGATTCTCCTTATCACTATAATCGGGCATTTCTGGCTTATTCCTGCCAAAGTACGCCAGGAAGTTGAAAAAGGACTGCTGAAATTCTGGGATGGACAGGCCAGACCTGAGGACATCGAGATAAAGTATTCCGGCCCGGTATCTATCGGAAAAATCTTTTTTTTAGACAGGTCCGGCAGACAATGCTGTTATGCCGAGACGGTGAAAATCACCCTCACCAACTGGCCAGGTCTGCATCCTGTCGTGACCGGTATAGAAATTGACAGACTAAATCTACAGATACTATCTGAAGACAAAAAACTTATTGTACCTGTTGCGCATCTTCCCAAACAGAAAGCAGATTCAAAAAAAACTGTGGATATCCGGAATCTTGCCATAAACGCTCTTGAAATCTCCATAGCCGATGCTCAGGGAAAAGAAACTCTCTATAGCAATTTGCAATTTCTAACTACCAAAAAAGGTGGTTTTTACGATTGTGTGTTGAAACAGTTTGATTCAGCGCCTTCGGAATCGCTGCTGGCAAAAGGCAAAATTGATTCAAAAACACTCGAAACAAAGGTATCGCTGCATATAAAACACGCATTTCAAAAATCGGAGATGACCTCAGTATTTACAGCACTGAATATCCCGAACCTCTCAGCAGAAGGAAACCTTAAGGCGGATTTAACAATCACAGGCAACCTTAAACAACCGGCAGAATTAAAACACCAGGGCATTATCGACTTTGATGAATGGACCGTTGCTATGGATGAAAAAATCATCGCCGGCAATCTAACCACCAAAGCCAATGTAGAAAACAGACAATTCGATTTCGAGAACATCACCGCAACCGCCTGTAACGGCAGTATAACCGGCTCATTCTACGTCGAAACCAAACAAAACCAGCCAATAGAATTTAGTGGTCGCCTTTCAGCACAAAATATGAGCTTTGTAGAGCTGACATCCCTTTTGGGCGGTTCCGGCAAAAAAGCTACAAAAGGTACAGTTACATTCGATTATAACCTTTCCGGAAAAGGTAAAGACCTTCAAAATCTCACCGGCGAAGGTCAAATTTTTCTTGATGATGCCGATATAAGCGTCATTCCGATAGCCCCATACATATTTAATACTGTAGGCTTATCGCAGCTTGACCCGCTGAAGATGTCCGATGCCCAGTGCTCTTTTACTAATGCCGGCCCTGTTGCAACTATCAAAACAGCTCACATAGCCAATCGCTTTGCCGCTATCAAAGCCGAGCCGGGTGGAACTATCAATCTACAAACTAAGCAGATAAACATATATGTTAGAGCGGTGCTACTAAAGCAAATCGATGCTATCATCAAGCGCATCCCGATTGTCAATATTTTCGACAATTTGAAAGACAAGCTGACACGCCTGAACATTCGAGGAAACTGGTCTGACCCGCCGAGTAAACTCATAAAAAAAGAACCAATAAAAGACATCAAAGAAGCTACGGTCGGCTTTCTTCAGGATGTAATAAATAGTGGTGGCCAAATTACCCAGCAGACGCGCAAAAAATCCGGCAATTCCTCCAAAGAAAAAAAACAGCAGAATACGAATTAAGGGTAATGATTCTAATGCCTGACAAGCGAACACACAGAGGACCGCATCCAGCCGATGCAAAGTTGTTTGCCGCGGGCAAAATAGAGGATTTACGTTCTGCACTTACAGATTTTTCACTTTTGCTGACAAAGGAGTATGCCGACAAAAGCGCCCTGAAATTAGTCGGCGACAGGTTCTCTCTTACGGAAAGACAGCGGCTGGCTGTTATGCGAAGCGCCTGCTCCGACCAGAAGCTACAGTCTCGAAAACAGAACGAAGTTAACATCAACGATATTACTGGACAACTTATAGTAATCGATGGCTACAACGTTTTGATAACCGTTGAAGCGGCAATGAGCAGCGGTGTCATCTTTAAGGGCCGTGACGGCTGTTTCCGAGACCTGGCGAGCATACACGGCACATATCGCAAAGTTACTGAAACAATACCGGCGGTAGAGCTTATTGGCGAGTTTCTCAGAGAAATCGGCGTAGTCAAGGCCCTGTGGCTTCTGGACAGCCCGGTCTCAAATAGTGGAAGACTAAAGACGCTCATCGGTGAGCTGGCTAAAAAAAATAACTGGAACTGGGATATCGAACTTCTGCTAAGCCCCGATTATGAACTGGTAAGAACAGAAGAAATTATTGCAAGCAGTGACAGCGTCGTCCTCGACGGCTGCAGGAAATGGGTCAATCTGGCGAAAGAGATAATAAAGCAGAAGCTGCCATCCGCCAAAGTGATAGATTTATGTGGCGTTGAGTAAGAAGCCATCATCATAATTTGCTCATATTTCTTATCCGCGAAAACGACTATATAGCATAAAAATATAATATCTCTGAATTTTTTTGCCACGTTTTTATCCGCTGCGCATTTATAATGGTGATGATAAGTGATACCTGTAAAATTAGGAGATTCGTTATTGTGGATAGTGCCAATGAAAGGCTCGAAAATAGCGACTTGATTGTCCAGGCTCGGACAAGTTATAACGCGTTTGCCCTGCTTTAAAAAAGGCCGTGGGTCCCCGCTAATTCTCCTATTATGAAGCAAAACGGCGGGGGCAACCCACGACCCACGGTTGCAACATATACATCCCCCCCAAATTGAATTTTGAAAATGTATATGTCAGCAATTAACAACAATCCGGCAAACATGCTTCGCTGCTGGCTACCCTTCGCTTTGAAGCTGTCTTTCTTCGATTTTTTCTTTGAGAATCTTGCCTACACGCAAGGCGGTATCTTTGCCAAAATCAATACACTTGTGCATCCCTGAATTAAAAGATTTGGCAAATTCATCAGATTTTACCGCCGAAAATGCAAAGCTTCTTTCGCGAGTTTCTGAGGTTTGGTTCTCAGGCACCGGTGCAATGCAATAGATTGCAGTCGCAAAGCCGGCAAAATAGACTATCAGCAAAAATATGAGTTTGATTCTCCAGCCCCTCATTAAGAGCCCCTCCCATTTGAACTAAATTTTTATCCGCCAGAGGCGGATTTATCGGCCGTCCTCCATATAACCAGCCCCTACATTTTGCTGCTGACTCTTAGTGTGCATCTATTAAATAATTAAGATAAAAAAACTCCATTGCCAAACAGAAAATACAAAAACAGACAATAAAAAATGACTCTATACCCCCTCTTGCGGAAAAATAGTAATCCGTGCAGGATTATGGCTGATTTTTATCCAGAACTTCTTTCAGCGCCTTACAAACAATCGCAACCTCGTCATAAGTTAGATTATTATAAAACGGCAAAGCGATTGTCCTCTCGCAGATGGATTCAGCTATCGGAAAATCGCCCTTTTGAAAGCCATATTGCTCTGCGATAAACGGCTGCAGGTGCACCGGCGGAAAGTAATTGCCGACCTGAATCCCTTTATCTTTCATATCCTGTAAAATCCTGTCTCGATGCCGGACGTCAAATTCCTCTGCAAGCCGCACTACAAATACAAACCAGCTCATATCACAACCATCCGGCTCCGTGGGCACTGTCAGCCGGGCATCTTCAGCCAACATCTTCTGATACCATTTTGCAACCTGATTGCGTTTGGCCTTGATTTGTTCTATCCTTGAAAGCTGAACAATTCCAAGCGCACAATTGATATCGCTTAGCCGAAAGTTATAACCGAGGCGTTCATGACTTAACCAGCCATCCCCTTTGCCCCTTCCCTGATTACGAAGTGAAACAAATAAATCCGCCAAAGCATCATCATCGGTCATAATCATTCCACCTTCGCCGGTGGTTATCTGCTTATTGGGATAAAAGGCAAACACACTTATCTTGCCAAATGTCCCAACCTTCTTGCCATTTAATTCTGAGCCAAGCGCTTCACAGCTGTCTTCGATTACAACAAGTCTGTGTTTTTCGGCGACTTCGCAGACTTTATCCATACCCAAAGGATTGCCGAAAACCTCAACCGGCAAAATGGCCTTTGTCTTGTCTGTGATTTTGGATTCTATTTTTGCAGCGTCGATATTCAAACTTTCACGGTCGATATCAACAAATACCGGTGTAGCACCTGCCATCATTATAGTAGTTGCAGAAGATATGAAAGTAAACGGCGTCGTAATAACTTCATCGCCCTGCCCAATACCCAAAGCAATTATACACAAAAACAAGCCGCTCGTCCCGCTATTGACGGCAACCGCCCGTTTTGTGCCGATGTACTCAGAGAAAGCCCTCTCAAATTCTTCGAGTTTGGGCCCAAGCGAAAGGTTAGGACTTCGCAATACTGCACAGACCGCCTCGATTTCTTCTTCAGTGATATCCGGCCGGGATAAAAATACCTGCATAAAAATTTCTCCTGATTCAAAAATGAGCAAAGCCCATATGAGAATAGGCGAACAAAACAGCCAAAAAAAATTATACCGTTTATAGCCGATAAGTCAAGACTTTCCTCATACTCGCCTGGCGATGATGCAGAAGACTTTAGATAACCGAACCATTTATGGGACGCAGGATTTACGGGATAGCTCTCTATTTGCCGCTCAGTCGAAATTTGAAATTTCTATGTTAAACAACCCTGATTTGAAGCCGAATATAACTGCGGTGTAAATACACACTTAGTAGGAACCAAAAGATGGCAAAAGGAAAAGACGTACTGACGACCGGCGATGTGGCGAAAATTTGCCATGTTGCTCCCAGAACAGTCTCGAAATGGTTTGACAGCGGCCAGCTAAAGGGCTATCGCATACCCGGCAGCAAGGACCGACGAATACCCGTCAGCGAGCTTATTCGATTTATGAAAGCTCATAATATGCCGACGACAACATTCCCATCCGGCAAAATCAGGGTTCTTGTCGTGGACAGTAACAACAGTGTCTCCTCGGCTCTTGCTGACGCTTTGCAGAATAAGGCCGATTATGATGTGGAAACTGCAAACAGTAACTTTGAGACCGGAACAATCGCTCAAAAATTCGCCCCCCATGTCCTGCTAATTAATCTTTTTGCCAAAGATATAGATGCGACAGAGATTTGCAGAAGTTTGCATTCCGATGAGGATTTGCAGACCATAAAAGTGATAGCTATTGCCAAGCAATTAAGTGATTCTGAGTCAACCGCATTGCGCCAAAAAGGATTTGACGACTTTATATCCAATCCCTCCGACCACAATGAAATCATCAAAAAAATAGAGCAGGCAACCGCGATTATCTATTAGGCCCCAAGCCGACAAAATAGTGGTTTTCATCACGCTGCGACGTTCATTTTTGCTTCCGCTCCTGAAGCATGTGTGACTGTAGTAATATTAACATATCTGAGCTGACCGTTGCCATACTCAAATCGCTGAAAATTACTCTATACCTACCATCCGGAAGTTTCCAGTGCATAAGAACCGAAAATCTATTCTCCGGGTCAACGCTGGCGCCGTAATATACGACTTCCTTTCCATCCTTAACCATTTCCTCGCATAATACTTTCATGTCCTCGAGCATCTCACTCCTGCCGACCTGCTCACCTACCAGAGAATATTCTATCGCCTGAATTATTGCACCGCCTGTTGATTCTCGAAAACCAAAGAAATGAGCGCACAAAATTATCGTTACAATTATCGCAGCCGCCGCAGCCAGCCTGCTTATTCGCAAATCAATTATTATATTGATAGTATTCATCCCCATTTTATGCAGGCGAAGCTGCTGTGGAATTTGCGCCTTTATATCCTCAGCGAAACCGGGGCGGACCGGCTCTGACATTCGCTCCGGCAATTTATTCAATAACTGTTTCAGCTTTTCTTCTTCCATTGCAGTCCTCTGCTTTGCTTATCTTGCGTAACCTTCAATCAATATTCTTTCTCAATACTTTTAACGCCCTGCTTAGTCTGCTCTTGAAAGTGCCCTGCCTTACACCTGCCGCCTGTGCTGCCTCGGTAAGAGCCAGATTCTGCAAATAATGTAAAACAACCGTCTGCCTCAATTTCATAGGCAACTTTGCAATTGCATTCTCTAACCGCTCCAACTGCTCATTATACATCGCTTTGTTAGAATCATCCGTCCTGCTGTCCGCCATATCAAAACCTTCTAAACTTACTGCCTCTCTGCCTTTGTGCCTTCGCCAGTAATACCTTGAAACATTTCCTGCAATCCGATACAGCCAACCGTTTAACGCCTTCCCGTCTCGCAATTGGCCTATATGACGCCAGGCATTGAGAAAGCTTTCCTGTGTCAGGTCTTCACTTTCCTGGTGATTATGGCCGAGCCGCCTCATATACAAATATATCTGCTCATAGTATGAATCAACAAGCTCAGTTGCTGCCGTACGGTCTCCAGACCTTAATCGAGCAGCAAGTGAATCCCGCTTCTGCCTTTGATTCTCTCGGTTCCTGTCAGGATTTTGCTGCACATTTATAAGATGCGCAATTCCAAAGCCCTGTTCCGTAAATTTTGCATTTTTTTCCATTATTTTCACCCGGCTCAGCTAAAAACAGTATAGCTGAAATCCCCTTTTTTTACAACACCAAACACCGCCTGACAAACCTGCTAATCCTATTGATTTGTCAACTTCGGCGGTTATGCTATAATATTCACATATAATTTCCACTAAAGGGAGACTGAAATGAAACTATATCTTGTTCAACACGCAAAAGCAGCTTCAAAAGAAGTTGACCCGGAAAGGCCGTTGACCGAACAGGGACAACGCGATATTCGGAAGGTCGCCTCGTTCATAAAGCAGTTGAACCTGTCTATTGATTGTTTATGGCACAGCGGGAAGAAACGTGCTGAGCAGACCGCCGAGGCCCTGGCTGAGACCATCAAGATAAACCAAAAGCAAACTGCCCGTGACGGCCTTGGACCGAATGATGATGTTACAGCGATAAAGGACGAAATTAACACAAGCCGGCAGGACATTATGATTGTCGGACACCTGCCTTTCTTGAGTAAGCTGACTTCGCTGCTTTTAACCGGCTCTGAATCGGCTAATACAGTCGCTTTCAAACAAGCAGGTATCGTTTGCCTGAACCACAATGGCGAAAATCTATGGCAGCTCGAATGGATGATAATACCGGAGCTTCTTGCCTAAATCCTTTATGTCATCACCATATATGAATTCATTTAGAGCCTATCCCAAAACCTCAATTATTGAGTTAATGTAATCCGATATGTGATTTTTGGACCTTACAAACGAACAATGGCAACGGATTGCAGAATTCATTCCAAAGCCCAGAGCACAGCTTGGAAAGTCAGGCCGAATTCGTCGAAGGTTTTGATGAGCTGGCTACTGTTGGCCCTGCCGTTTCCTTTTTCGGCTCCGCCAGGGTTAAGCCGGACAATAAGTACTACAAACTCGCCGAGAAAACCGCTTTCGAAACAGCCAAAGCCGGTTTCGCGGTCATTACAGGCGGCGGCGACGGAATTATGGAAGCCGCGAACAAAGGCGCTGCTGATGCGGGAGGCAAGAGCATCGGCCTTAACATTGAGCTGCCTTTGGAGCAGAATCCGAACGAATATCAGAATCTGTCGCTTCATTTTCGATACTTCTTTTGCCGCAAGGTAATGTTCTTAAAATACGCCCATGGCTTTATAGTCTTTCCGGGCGGCTACGGCACTATGGACGAGTTTTGTGAATCACTCGTTTTAATTCAGACCTTAAAGCAAGCCTCCTTTCCGGTAATCCTGATGGGAAGCGTTTATTGGCAGGGCCTTATCGACTGGATGCGGCAAAAGATGCTCGAAGAAAACAATCATATTTCACCTGAAGATTTGGATGTCTTTACGG
>CAYWUO010000095.1:0-8468 GCA_964461285.1 uncultured Pirellulales bacterium | reverse complement strand
AATAAATGTTTGTCGCGGAGTGTATCCATACACTGCCAGAAGCCGGTATGCTTATAAGCCATTAGCTGGCCGTCTTTGGCCAACTGCTCCAGCGGTTCCTTTTCCCATTGTGTATGGTCGCCATCGATGTAATCGAAAATACCCGGCTCAAGGACAAAAAATGCTCCGTTGATCCACCCTTCCTTTGTCTGGGGCTTCTCCGAAAACTCCAATACCCTGTTGCTATTGAGCTCGAGATGGCCAAAGCGTGCTGTCGGTCGAACGGCTGTTAACGTGGCCAGCTTGCCGTGCGACTTGTGAAATTTCAAAAGGTCATTCAAATTTACGTTTGATACACCATCTCCCCAGGTCAGCATAAAAGTTCCATTATTCAAATAAGGTGCTAATCGCTTGATACGTCCACCTGTAAGTGTGCCCATACCTGTATTTATTAGCTCGACAGTCCAATCCACTTTATTGCCGTCATGAACTTTTACGTCTCCATTGTTCAATTTTACTGTTAGATTGGAGTTAAAGTGACAAAAATCAACCATGTACTTTTTGATGTATTCTCCCTTATAGCCAAGAGCGATGACGAACTCATTGTTGCCGAAGTGTGAGTAATACTTCATAATGTGCCAGAGAATGGGTCTGCCGCCGATCTCCACCATTGGCTTGGGCTTGATAGCTGTTTCTTCTGTAAGCCGAGTTCCTACGCCTCCTGCAAGAATTGCTACTTTCATAATCACCTCCTATGTTTCATGCGTTCACGACTCCGGTTCTTTTTGCCTGATAGATTTTTGATATGATATAATGCCTTTGATCTATGTGTTTTTTCACAAGCGGTGCGCCAAACTGTTCCGGATCAGGTACATCCTTCATCAGCATCTTCGCTCCCTGTCGCTACGCGAAGAAGCCTGCTACTACTTTCCGAGCATTTCTCTGTTAGCAATATATGATTACATGGCCTTTTCGGCATCTTGAGCAAGCTTTTTTAAGCGCTCCTGCCGAGCAATAAGAGCAGGCCTTGGCTCGAGGCCGACGATACTTAGAATTGTCCTCCATCGGTAAACCCAGTCATGACGTAGGAGAGACTGTATGACATTATTTCTACTGATCTGCTCTAATCGCTCCGGCTGTGAGTCAAGATCGGCCAATATTTCAGCGATATCCGGCGTATCAAAGGGCATGTGGATCACCGCATCTGGCCAGTCAAAATGCTTCCTGAAAGCTTCGTTTTCCGGAGGTTCCCCAATCATAACAGTGCCTGAAGCTGCCCCTTCAGGAAAACGATAGCCGATTTCACTTTGCCCGTGGGTCTCGAATTGCTGGTTAATCTTGGCTGTGTTCGCTATAAAGTAACGACTTCGCTTTGCAACATTCGCCACCAAACTACGATGTTGCCTGGGATAGAGTGTGTCCATCTGATGAATCGTGTCATAGACGTAGAAAATCTGTCTCTGCTCAACCATTTTCAGGAGAGCTTGGTGCGTCACTGGTGACCTCCGGCCGAGACTATACACATCGATGCACCGATGAGGGGGGGTTGGATACGGGCAGAATCTAATCGTGTCGATTCCTGGCGCCAAGTAGAAACAGGGCCGTCGGATTGCATCTTGAACCGGCTGTACGCTCGCACTGCAGTTGAGTACCACATAGTCAAATTGGGATAAGATCTTTAAATGACCTTCCCATTTGTGCAGTTCACCGGCCCAAATCTCTGCGAGCCAGCATACTGTGGTTCGACAGTGTTGCCTCCATCCTTTGATTGCGTTCACCGACGGCAGGTCACTTGGGAACATGCATTTCGCGATGAAAAGATCGTAGCTTCTGTTAAGACGAACCCTCCTGAGACCAGGATTGAGAGAAGCAACGGATAAATGTCGCCCAAGTTGATTTGCGAACTTTTTGCCAGTTTTGAACCAACGGGTGGGTTCAGGTGCGAACAACTCGACATCGTCGACCTCGCAGATCACGTCCTCGAACTCGTAGTCGGCGCTTCTGGAAACGAGTCTCTGGACGTTGCGCTGTGAGAACATGCATATGCGTGCATCAACTAAGGTATTCGAACCAAGACTTTGGTTTGTGTCCATTCAGACTCCCCTGCTAAATGTCTCCGCCAACGGCGATAAGTGTCTCTGCCATAAATGTTACCCTCTGTTTGATTATATCACTACCAGGGAAACAGCGTTTAAGTTTTTTTGCAGTCATAAGTCTGGTGCCAGAGCGTTTCGCACCAAATACACATTTTTTATTGCACGTGACTATAGTTAATAAGCCTAACAACTCAGAGATGGCTGTACACTGAAAGTCAAGTGACAAACGGCAATCACATTAAACAGCTATCCTTTTATTCTCAATTCATTTAAAAACTTGGTAATGCGGTCTGCTACCGCCTGAGGTTGGGCCGAACGCTTGCGTGGCATAAAGGTCTTCAAATGCTTAATTTTCTTCAGCAAATCTTCCGTTTTATAAACTGCCAATACATGGCCAAGCGATTCAAATTTTCGAGCTGTGGCTACTTGGTGGTCGTTGACATGTTCTTTGAGTCGCTTCATTCGCGGCATAACTAAGATTGGTTTGTTATAGTCGAGCGCTATGGTAATAGTTCCAATACCTGCATGACTGATTACGCTGGAAGCTTCCTGCAAATAGAGATCATAGTCTCCTTTTTCCAACATTGACACATATTTCATATTTTGGGGCTTATAGTTACAGACGCCAATCTGAGCAAAAATGTTTTCTTCGATCATTCCATCTCCAACCGCAATATCGATTGCTTTTATCAACCTGTCAAATGGAATAGGATATGTACCCACCGTTAAAAATATCATACTAACGCTCCCGTATATTCGACTTCTTTATTTATACTTGCAAGTTTCTCCCACTGTGTTAAAAACAAATCGGTAAAGGGTTTCACTAACCGACCACTAAGTGATAGTTGTTCTATGTTCGCGATACTGTCTATCCACACGATTTTGGCACCGAATAGCTTAGCAGACAGACAAAGTATAGCCAGCGGCAGAGAACCGGTGGTAATTACGACGTTGGGTCGTTCTGTGACTATAACCTTTAGGCTTCTTATAAGAACTCCCAGCGTTTTCAAGAGGTGCTGCCGATTACATTCTCCAATCACATATACTGGGCCTTGCTTTGATAGCTTTTCGGCCAGCGTTTTTAAGGTAGTGACATAAAACGACGGGGGTTGTGGCCAACTTTCTGACATTTCTAAAAGTTTCAGCAGCTGGCTCATGTGTCCCCCAGCTGAGGCACCGACGCAAATCTTCAAGGTTCTTTTTTCCCTCATTAAACCTAAACGCATCAAAATTGTTTTCTTGCTGATGCTGTATGCAGCTTTATGAATATTTATCAATCAAATTTTTTGTTTGTTTTATATGTGCTTCTGTTGATGCCCCGAAAACAATAGACTGGATTTGCTTTTTGCTACAAACATATTCTAAGGCTTCTTCGGGTGGAACTGCCCCTGATGCTAATACGGACATTGCAATTAGCCGAAATTTTTCTTCTCGTATAACCTTTTCATAAAGTTCTCTGCCACCGCACATCCGGAAACCAATTTTATTAAAAGAGCTACATATTATTGGATTTTTTATTCCACACTTTTCGAGGAAAGTTAAAAGCCTGGGTAAATTCATTGTGAAAAACCCAGGTTCTGCCCCATACTTATTCTTGACATGGTCTGAAAAAGTAATAAAGACATCTTTGAGTTCGAGCCCCAATAGTAGATCTGTCACGACATTCTGCAGAAAGATTACCTCAGTATTGAGACCGGAGAACATCTTCATTTCTACGTCAATCAAAATCTTCATCATGGCAAGAAAATCACGTGTCGCAACTGCCTTGCCACCTTTTACAACTGTTCCAAGGATGCTTCCTGGTATAAAGTGTTTTAGAGCGCCGAACGTCCCCAACTCGGTGACAGCGTTAGCATATTTATGTGCATAAGGCATACCTGGATAGAACTTGAAATCTGAATATCTTTTTGGATTAGCGCGAATGTGATTACATATATCTGCAATCCTATCGTGTGTTGTGCACATAAATGTTCGAATGCCCATATCATAGGCTATATCGAGTATGTTCATTATTGATTTGGTGTCCCGAAATTTTATTGATTGAGTACGAGCTTTTTCCTCAGACATATGATTTACACCAAAAAACTGATTGTCTCCGAATAGTATTCTATCCATTAAATTAATTCCTTTTCCTGTTATCTTTTATTAATAGATCAATCGTAATATCCGTCTGAAATGCACTTGCAAAAGAGTTTATATTATCAAACTCGTGGTTTTTTACACTCTTGATGAAATAATCAATCTGTGCAGAATATTCCTCCCCACGGAGATAAAACCAAACAGGTTTTGTTATATCCGTGGTATAAAGTATATTCCAATCCTCGTTCAATTTGCCGAATCCATCTCTGTTCCGTAAATATATCTTGCATTCCTGTCTATTAGCAATAAGCTTACCCTTGGTTCCATATACTATTATCTGAGTTGACATTTTTCGGTAAGTCTTATCACTCCAGTTAACCGCAAGGTGACCACTTATTCCATTCTCGTATAGTAATGTTGAATACACGGCATCTTCAACATCAGGAGAGTAAACAGATTTAAAGACTGTCCCTGCTACACTGCTGGGAGAGCCGATTATGTAATTAACAATATCTATTACATGGGATGCGTAGTCATGGAGACAACCCCCGCCCTCAGTACGTTTTGTTCGCCATGTGCGACTTTTTTGGGTTCTTACTACAACCGGTCCATACGCCTCCGCAGTAAAATGGTACACATCACCAATCGCTCCGCTGTCCACAAGTTCTTTGGTTTTTCTGAAAGTTTCTATAAAACGATTGTGATAGCCAACCTGATTTACTAAATTTTGTTTTTGGGCCAAGTTTACAATGTCTCGACCATCATCAAGATTGAGACAGAATGGTTTTTCCACAAATACATGTATGTTATGTTCCATTGCATATTGGATTATTTTTGCATGTGATGATGTTGGTGTTGCAATAATGACACAATCAAAATCGCATTTGTCAATCATCTTTTGATAGTCTTTAAAAGTTTGAACTTCAGCGTATTTGTTCAATCCGCTGAGAATAAAGCTGGAAGTATCACAGACGGCAATTAATCTAACGTCGGGATGAGTGTTGATTATTGCATAGTGGGATATGCCCATCTTGCCTAAGCCAATAATTCCACACCTAATCATATAGTTTCATTCCTAATTTTTTAATAAGGTCTTATTTTCCGATTATTTGTTGTTGAATAACTCGTCCAATACTAATTGTGCCTTACTATCCCACGAGGAGTGTTCAATCATTTTTCTTCTTGCCGCAATTTTTTTGGCATTGTTTTCTCTTAAAGCTTTTTTTATGCATACAGCAAATTCTTCTGGTGTCCTTGCTTGATATACTACATCTCGATAATTTTGTAACTCCGTGAATGGCGTACTGACTATTGGTTTGCCCAGCGCGAGATATTCTTTCAGTTTGATAGGATTACAATCCTGTATCCAGCGATTTTGCTGCCACGGCATAATTGTCACATCAAAGCACTTTCCATAATTGGGTATCTCTTCATAGGGCTTTTGCCCCAAAAACCAAACATTTTTTCTTTTTTGCAGAGTGGTTATGTCTGAAGAGGCTTTTCCGATAAAGACAAATGACACCTGTGGTAACAAATCAACTACTTCTTTTATGAAAGTTATATCAAAGGCATGATCGTCAATTGCACCAAAGAAACCGACAATGTGCTTTGGTATGCCAGCTATGTCTTTAGGTTTATATGGATTCTGCTCGGCCATGGCGAATATGTCAAAGTCGACACCATGGTCAAGATAAACAGCTTTTCTGCATTGACTGGATTCCTCCTCACATAACATTTTGTTGACATATATAGTAAGGTCTGCTATATCCTTCAATTTCTGATCGTATTGCCTGATCGTTTCACCATCCACATTAGGATATTCTTCAAACCGGTCTGTGCGTTGGTAAACAAGCTTTGTCTTTTTCATTTTAATGGCTACGTTGCAGGCCGCCGGACAAGCTACCCAGACTGTTGGATCATGTATCGCCAGTTTTCGTGTCACAAGCTTCAATTGCTCGTGTAATAGTATCTCGTTCACTGCCCTTAGCCATCCAATATGATGTACCGGCAAGGAAAATGGACTGTAAACCCAGAAACCCGCATCACTCTTTTTCAAACCCGTGAAAATACTCTTGGTTTTGCGCCATAGCTTTTTAAAAAACATCTTGCCTTCGCCGATATTTGGTCTCTGCATCACAATTGAGTTGACATAAACTGTGACACCTATTTTGGAAAAACGTCGCATCAACTGCATATCAATGTGGGCTCGATTTTTATACCACCAATCCTCTCCACCAAAGCAAAGAAAGTCTATATTATTGGTACTATTCATCATGGCTATCTTTCTACACACAAATTATGACCACCCATCAGAGCTCTAAAAGCGCCCATAAGGTATACACGAGCAGTCTGGAAATGATCGTTTCTATCATATTTTGAAAGAATTGCTTTGCCTATCCAGTAAGGGACTCGAAGGATAAAGAAAATGGCAATCAATAAGCATGCCAGGGCATATATGAAGTGACCCCTGTGCTTTTTCAAAAAAAGCAGGATACTTCCGCGCAATTGCAATACCATCAAAGGTTTTATTTGTTTGGTGCTGGCCTTATGAAGGTGAATGATTTCGGCATCTGGCGTGAATAATATTTTCCAGCCCGATTGTTTGAATCGGTAACACCAGTCGGTTTCTTCTGCGTACATAAAAAACTGCTCATCCATTAATCCTACCTGCTCTATAGCTTTACGCCTTACTAACATGAAACAACCCGATACTACATCAACTTCTCGTGCTTCGTCTCTGTTCCACCACGTCATCTGTTCGCGCCCGAAGAATTTGTTCTTAGGGAAGAGTTTATACAGGTAGCTGCTTGAAAGCGCCATGTTCAATACCGATGGGAACATAAAGCAGGTGGGCTGCAACGTCCTATTCGGATTTAAAACACGACAACCAACCACAGCGGCATCTAAATGGGCATTTGCAAAAGATACTGTCTTAACAATAGCATCATTCAAAACAATTGTGTCACTGTTAAGTAACAAAACGTAACGCCCTTGAGCAAGAGCCATACCCTGATTATTTGCTGCGGCAAAACCTCGATTTTCTAAATTTTCAATGAGTATTACTTGTGGAAATTCTTTTTTTACCATCTCAGCAGAGCTGTCGGTCGAGGCGTTATCTATGACAATCACCTCAAAGTCGACTTCCCCTGCCTGCTCGTATATTGATCTCAGGCAATCACAAAGAATGTCCTTTGTATTCCAATTAACTATGATTATTGATGCATCCAAATCAATCTCCCCATTTATTGTCTAAAAGCTCAAATATGATAGTTAGACGCATCGCTATCTTTCTTGCTTTCACCAACACTAACCAAAGGCAATTAATAACCATATTTTCTACATGGTCGTCCGGACAATTGAAGGCATGAGCCAACGCAGCAGCCTGCCTGTTTTAACGGTCGGTTCTGGAACATTTATTTTTGAAACGGAGATGCCAGACTTCACCAGGACCTTAGCATTAGCTCTATTTATGATAGCGGGCATCACACCGGCAAACCCAATCATCATATAGTAAATCGTGGTAGGCTGACCAAATAATGAAACAGACATCAAAGCCCCTGCCAAGCCAAATAATCCTGCTGATAAACACCAAACCATCCACTTATCTGAGTCTGAGGTACATGCTTTATAAGCATCAACAAGTTTTCTGATAACCAGCATGTTCATAGCAAGAAATGGCAACAGACCAACCAATCCGTAACGATGCAAAATCAACAAGTAGTGATTTACCGTATCAGTATGGGCACGCCCATCAATTCTGGGACCCCAGCCGGGATCAACATTATAGCCATAGCCAGTTAACCAGTGGCCGGACATCCCTCCTTCAAATAGGGCTACGTCAATGAGTTTACTGCGATACCACGCTGTACCCGGAGTTAGGGTAAAACCACCAAGAATATCATAGAAATGTCGATTGCTAATGATTTCCACTGAGCCACACATTACGATAATTATTATTACAATTGGCTTCCAATATTTACGCCAGCGATAAAAACCAATAAACAAAACAGACAACAAGCCTGCAAGCATTGGCCCGCTCGACATAGATGAAAAAACACCGACACCCATCAAGCCAAGGCCTATCCAACAGAGCGTTTTATACTCTTTCGCAATACGCAGAATCCCTGCGCAAACAGGGCCAAACATTGCAAAAAATAAGCCGTACATAATCGACATTGGAAAAGTTACATCAGCGCGAAAGAAACCATGCCGGGGTATTGGCCGATAGACTGTGCTGCTCTTCCACGCGTAATATTCCTTCAAGAACCCGAATGGATTATTTCCAGTAAGGCACTGATAGAAGCCGATTATCGC
>CAYWUO010000094.1:0-8476 GCA_964461285.1 uncultured Pirellulales bacterium | reverse complement strand
AAACAAAGCCAATTTGGTGGAAAATTAGATGAATGTAAGTATTGTTTAATCAAAGGATTACGAAAATGCACCCCCCATTTTTGGCCCAAAAATCCCAAAGCCAATTTCCAAAACGCCAAAATGAACGTAAGCTATTATTATACAAAGGTCTATAAACCACGAACCATAAACTATGAAAATAAAAACAAACCCAATTCAAACCCAATTCAAACCCAATCTTGTCCGCCGAAGCCTCGGCGAAGGCGGATTCAAACTCGAAGCGAAGCGGAGATCCCTATGGGTGAGCTTCTCAGAACTCTCAAGCCAGGGACCAATTTCGGCCTATCGTTTAGCCCCCAACTTTATGTTGGGGGTTTTGTTCTTATTGATAGGATTAAGCGAATTATGTATTATTGTTTTTCTCAGCCTGACTGATTTGGAGAATAGCTATGAGATTTACGAAGATGCACGGTATTGGCAATGACTATATTTACGTCAATTGTTTTGAGGAAAATATCGAGAATCCGGCAAAGCTGGCAAAAATAGTCAGCGACCGCCATTATGGTATCGGCGCCGATGGCCTGATTCTTATATACCCATCGAAATCGGCTGATGCAAAAATGCGTATGTTTAACGCCGACGGCTCCGAAGCAGAGATGTGCGGAAACGGCCTTCGCTGCCTTGCTAAATATGTGTATGAGCACAAGCTGGCCGAAGCTGGCGGAGCGTTTTCAATTCCGGGCCAGACCCCCTGCCCTGCTTCCTTGAAGATAGAAACCGGCAATGGAATTCTTACCGTCGGATTGATAATTGGTGATGATAACAAAGTCCAAAATGTGTGCGTCAATATGGGCAAACCGATTCTTTCGCCAAAGGATATACCCGTAAAACTGGACGGCGAAAAGGTTGTTGATGAATCGATAGAAGTACTCAGCCGGCAGTTGCAGATGACGTGTGTATCGATGGGCAATCCGCACGCTGTTTTTTTCTGTGACGATGTGGATTTAATTGAGCTTGAAAGATTCGGCCCTGCTATCGAAAACCATACGCTATTTCCAAACCGTGTCAATGTACACTTTGTCCAGATTGACAATTCCGGAGAATTTACGATGCGTACATGGGAGCGAGGCAGCGGAATTACGATGGCTTGCGGCAGCGGCGCCTGTGCGTGCTGCGTAGCAGCAGTACTAACAGGTAGAGCAAAACGAGTATGCACAGCACATTTACCCGGCGGCGATTTGAATTTGAACTGGTGCGAAGAAGATAACTGTGTTTATATGACCGGCCCGGCTGTGGAGGTCTTCGAGGGCAATTGGCCAGTAAAATAATTCTTATATACAAATCTCCGGAGTTTGGCAAAATTCAAGGGCTACACCAAAACTCTCCGGCTGTTGAGGGTCATAATTGGAAGTTCTCAGGACCTTTGCAATACTTGAAATCTTTCCGCCGAATTCAAGCTGACCTTTTGTCGGTGGTATCGACAGCTCAACATTTACGAGACTACCCGGTGAGAGATTACCCGTCATAAATAGCTCAGTTGTGGCCTGAAAATATAAACCGCCGGTACTGACATTCACAGTGCGGCCGATACAATTTCGCTTTTCTACAGAGCCAATTTCGCTGCAGCATATATCTAACTTTTTCCCAATTCGCCTGAACTTACGCCTTTCAAAATTTGTCATTTGACGCCTCCATGCATAACCATAATCGCCTTGTTCTCCTGAAAACAAATTCGCTTCGTATGGTTTTAATGCAAAATTTGTTCCAAATACGGTATCAGGAAATTGCCCATTTTAACTTTTTACAAGCTCTTATCCAATATGTCGTTAAGGCAGGTTAGAAGCTAATTAACGATGGATTAAATCTACAGGTTATCTTTAGTGTTGCAAAACAGCAACAACACATATTGATTTCATACACCTCAGAAGGCATATTGGCACGAAGTCGGCCTATTTAGCTGCTTATTTTATAAAATGTTATGTCTTTTAATAAATAAGCGTCTCTAATTGTCCGAAAAAAGGAACAAACATGTTGTTTTTTTTCAACATCCATGCTTGACAATACAGGTATTGAGCTCTATTATCGAATTATGTCAGAACGCCGAAAACGACAAACCAGCAACCTAAACAAAAGCAATAAACTGCGTAGCGATACTGATAAGCCCTCATCAGAGTCTGAGCTATCCGTCAAATCAATAGTTGAGTCTCTGCCGATAGGAGTCGTGGCATTCGATACGGATTTGAGGATTATCGAGAGTAACCAACAAGCAAAAAAACTCATAAAATTAGGCGCTTATATAGACAAATCACTTGCACAAGGCACCGACAGCCTCGACAGGCCAGGGATTGACTGGACAGAGCAGATAAAATCAGCAATATCCTCCGGAAAAATACGCAGGTTCGATGGCATACACTATATGCGGAGCGGCAAAACAAAATTGCTTCGAATTGTCTGTGCGCCATTGAAGAAAGGCAAAGTACGCCTCGGCGGTACTATTATAATCGAAGATGTAACCGGTACAGTCAATATCCAAAGACAGTTAGCCAACGCAGAAAGACTTGCAACTGTCGGTAAGCTCGCCTCCAAAGTAGCCCATGAGCTGAATAATCCGATGGATGGGATACTTAGATACATTAATCTTGCTATGAGAATCGTGGAGCAGGAAAAGCTCGACAAACCGAAAGAGTATCTTACGCAGTGCAGGCAGGGACTGATGAGAATGGTCCATATCGTAAGCGACCTGCTGGAATTTGCCCGCAGCACTTATAAGCCCTTCGAATACGCCAAAATAGAGCAGATTATCGAAGATGCCGTTAAAACGATGACTAAAGACGCAGAATCGCTGAATATCCGGATACTACGGGATTACGCCTCCAACAGACCACGAATCAGGATTGGAAATTTATTTCAGCTATTCAGCAACCTTATAAAAAATGCACTGGAAGCAATGCCGGATGGCGGAAAATTGACTATCTCGACACGACCGGCGAGCGACAATGCCATCGCAGTGGAATTTCGTGATACGGGGACAGGTCTGCCTGCAAAAAATATAGATGCAATATTCGAGCCGTTTTTTACAACGAAAGATACAGGGACCGGCCTGGGCCTGGCAATATGTAAGGACATAGTAGAGACTTATAATGGACGAATAACCGCTGAGAACGCCCCGGAAGGCGGAAGTATATTTACCGTGCATCTGTCCGTAACGGGCAATTTACAAGAGGATTCATAAACATAGAAGGAGACCTTATGAGAGGCAAAAACATCCTTGTTGTAGACGACGACAAAATCATACTGGATTCTTTACGCGAGTTTCTCACACTCGAAGGATTCCAGACAAACGGTGCAGAGACATTAAAGCAGGCAGTGACGATGCTGCAGAAACAAAGCTATAATCTGGTGATAGCAGATATTAATCTTCCGGATGGAAATGGATTCGAGCTGCTGGATATGGTCAGGAAAGAACATCCCCGAACGGTAATGTTGGCAATAACCGGTTACGGCACAATTGAAGGTGCGGTCAAGGCGATTAAAAACGGGGCTTACGATTACCTTACCAAACCAATAATTGACGATGAGCTTCGGCTTGCGGTGGAAAAGGCAATTAAACAACAAACTCTTATGAGCGAAAACGAGAACCTGCGTAGCCAGCTCGAACAAAAGTACAGTCTTGAAAACATAATCAGCCATAACTACAAGATGGCCAAGATATTCGACCTTGTCGAGGCTGTAGCCGATACAACGACAACCATATTAATGGCTGGACCGTCGGGCACGGGCAAAAGTATGCTGGCAAGGGCCATACACCATCGCTCCAGCCGAAAAGATAAGCCGTTTGTCGAGGTGAGCTGCGGGGCACTGCCGGAGACACTGCTCGAAAGCGAGCTGTTCGGCCATGTTAAAGGCTCATTTACCGGCGCCTTGGGTGATAAAGAAGGCAAATTTTTAGCAGCAGATGAGGGAACGATTTTTCTCGATGAGGTTGCCAACGCCTCACCGGGCTTGCAGGCAAAACTTTTGCGTGTTCTGGAGGACAGGCAATTCGAGCCGGTCGGCAGTAATAAGACCAAAACCGTCGATACGCGGATAATACTCGCTTCAAATCGCAACCTGGATGAGGAAGTAAAACAAGGCAGGTTCAGAGAAGATTTGTACTACCGAATCAATGTGGTAACAATAGACCTGCCGCCCTTGAGCGAGCGAGTGGGTGACGTTCGCCTGCTTGCAAAGTATTTTTTGCGAATATATTGCACACAGCACACCAAGGAAAAACTCGGCATCACCGATGAAGCGATGGAATACATGGAACGATATTCGTGGCCGGGCAATATTCGTGAATTGGAGAACGTTATCGAGCGAGCGGCGCTGCTCAGTAAGAGCAAGTTCATCGGCACCGAAGACCTTACCGATTCAATAACAAACGAGCCGAGCGGGCAGCAAAAGACATACAAACAAATAAGTCTGAAACAGGCATTGGCTGAGCCGGAGAAAAATATCATCCGCCAAGTGCTCGAGGCCAACCACTGGAACCGGCAGGCAACCGCCGAGGCGCTACAGATAAACCGTACAACGTTGTTTAAGAAGATGAAACGGTACGGCCTGTTCGCCGAGGCCGAAAGATTAGGTCTCACCTAATATCGTATTGCGTATTGCGTTATGCGTATTGCGAGTTCAATTCAAGTGGTTCTTCATCGCTGGAAAAATAGCGGGATGTGCCGGACAAGACACTTCGAACACAGTTCCATTTTATTTTGGCACATCCCAGGCATCGAGCTGTTGGCCACAACCACACATCTTCTGGTACCACATTACCTCGGCACCGCAACTCTTGCAGGACCACTGGTCTTTTTGGTCTTTTAGCCACTGTTCTTTGCCTTTTTCTTTGATATATTCGAGATTCGGCTGCATCGTCCAGTGGTGCGGCCATTTGTCGTTCATAAACTTATCAAGCTCCTCGCACGGGTAGTCACTGCAAAAGCAACAAAATTCGATGTTCTTTTCCTTTGAGCACCGCCTGAACTTGCACTTGCTTACATAATCATCGATATTTTTACTGCCGCAGCCGCTGCAGTCCGTTGCACCACATGCACCGCAAAAAATACCACAGGGGCCGTATTGAGACTCCTTCATCTTCTTACCCTTTTCCCGGAATCGCCAGTCATTTGGATTTTAGCTATGTAGTGATTTTCACGGGCTGGAAGCCCGTGCTACAAATTTGTGCTATTCTTCGGCGCGTGTTGAACTTTTGTTCAACACTTGCTCCCCGCTTCGCCCTAAATATTGGCTTCGCAGGGCAAGCAGGGTGGTCTGTGTTTTCACGGGCTGGAAGCCCGTGCCACGAACCACTGCCCGGAACTGGAGTCGAACCAGCACGCCCCTAAGGGCACCAGCCCCTCAAGCTGGCGCGTCTGCCTATTCCGCCACCCGGGCCTGACTAATGATTAATGATAAATGATTATTGATTAATTATTGCGGATTGTCAATTGTCATTTCAAGACGGCCTGCTTATTTTCAGCCCCCCCCTGCTGCGGCAAAGAGAGCATCAGCTTTTAACACCTGTCAACTACCGATAAAATTCAGATACCAAGGCTAAAACGTTCCGGTAGTAACGAAAATTCTTTTTGTATCAAATGGGATTCTGCCGGAACGAAGTAAAATCCTTCAATTGCGGCTATTGCCGCTGTCACATCTTGAAAACAGCCCTGCTAAGAATTATAATGAACATAAATCTAAAGTCTTATAAATTGTCCTGGGGGGCAAGGGTAATGAATTGGTTGAGGGTGCTTCCATTTTGCAGGGAGGCTGCAAAAGAATTCTTAACGGGCAGAAAAGCTCTTTCTATAAACTGCTGATAGCAATTCTGTTAGTAACTATCTTCGCCGGCAAAGGACAGGCAAGACTATTTGATAAAAATAACCACACCTATAACCAAAATGAATCTGAAAAACTATCGCGAAGAATAAGACAAGCTGTCTGCGAACTGGAATATTCCGAAAATATAGCAGAAGATTTTGCCGCTATGTTTAACGGCCGGCAAAATAAAAATTCAAATCCATTCCTTGCTGACCAAAGGCAAAAACTACACCAGATAAGAGAATACTACAGCCAGGGAGGTATCAAACTCGCAAACGTAGCTGAGGTTGAGCAAAACATAGCCGAAGACATTGCTTTTTGGATTGAGTACAAAATTGATTATGCTGAAGAGGATTTTGAGCTGTCGGATGTCATCAAGAACAAACAAGCCAACTGCCTCGGCTTTACACAGCTATTTTACGTTCTTTGTAATTCGGTTGGCCTTTCTGTTATACCCATAAACGTAGTTGAACTGCAATCGACCGGGCCACTGCCGACAGGAACCGCTCATATGGCTTGTATGGTGGATTTGTCCGACGGCAGAACAATAATGCTGAATTTAGTTCCGGGCGGTTTTGTCAGTGAGCCGTTTGTAACAGAAGAGAAATTCACAAAGTTCGGCAATTATCTGAAGCTAATAGATAAATATAATCCTCTGGAAATCTTCAGAAGGATTCAACCCTTAGACAGAGACGGCTTAATAGCCTACATATATATCAACCGGGGGTATGTTAACGCATCCGGCGGCCAATTCGAACAGGCAATCACAAATTACAGCAGAGCTATCGAGCTGAATCCAAATTCAGCAGAGGCGTATAACAACCGAGGCATTGCGTATCGCAACTTAGACAAACTACAACAGTCCGTTGCTGATTACACAAAAGCCGTCGAGTTAAATCCAAATTACGCCGAAGCATATAACAATCGAGGAATCGCCTATAGCAAATTAGGCCAACTCTATCTGGCCATCTGCGACTACAACGAATCCATCGAACTGAATCCACAGTTTGCCGAGGCCTACAACAATCGTGCAAATGCGTATACCAAATTAGGCCAACTTGAGCGGGCAATCTCCGACTATACCAAAGCTATCAAAAACAATTCATATCTCGCCAAAGCATACGGTAACCGCGCAGTTACCTATGCCCTGTTGGGGGAAAAAAAGACAGCAAGAAAAGATTTGCTCAAGGCAATTAAATTAAATCCTGATTTGAAGATGCATGCCAAAAATTTATCCGAGCTGCACGACCTGGGTCTGGCGATTGATTAAGTGCCTTTAATATTATCCCAAAGCAGAATCTGCAAACGCTGACAGAAAGTGAAACCGGAGCGTTTGCACATATCGGCAACGGCCGGCGATTTTGCTAACAGCTCGTCTCTTGTTGCTGCCTGCGGCATTAACATCACCTTTTCCGGATTGACGTTTCCGATTTCTTCTATTGTCTGCCGGATTTCCGACAAATCATCCTCCGAATCTACGACGAATTTCAACTGGTACTGGTAATTGTCAATCAGCTCGCGCAGAACAGCCACATCAAGCCTCGAATCTTCGTGGATTTTTGAAAGTTTCGGGTCTGCAGGGGTTGAGTTACTTAATTTAGGGCTGATACTCATTAAGTCGCACGGGATATCAGGAATATATGCGATACCAGCGGTCTCGATAGTGATATGTTTATCTAAATCTTTCAGCTTTTTGAGCAGCTTCGGCAAATCTGAATTTACCATCGGCTCACCGCCGGTTATTACGACGAATTTACTCCGGGTTTGCTGAACATTTTGGACGATTTTATCTATACCGTATTGCTGCCCTGCTTGCCTTTCCCAGGCGTATTTTGTATCGCACCATTTGCAACGCAAAGGACAGCCGGCAAGGCGGACAAAAACGCTCGGTACACCAGCTAAGAAACCCTCACCCTGCAATGAGTAAAATATTTCATTTATTACCATATTTGATTATTTATGTACGTATTCAATCGGGTCTTCGAGTCCGGCTTCGGTAAAGCCCTTTAACCTTAATCTACAGGAATCACATCGTCCACAGCTTCTGCCCCGCTCGTCCGGGTCATAGCAGCTGTGAGTCAGTGAGAAATCGACCCCGAGTTTTGTGCCGGTAAGAACAATCTCGGCCTTTGTCATATTTATAATCGGAGTATGGATTTGATATTTTCCCCTGGCTTCTACAGCGGCTGCGGTGGCGAGATTGGCGGTTCTTTCAAAGGCGGATATAAATTCGGCCCGGCAGTCGGGATAGCCGCTGTAATCGGTTGAATTTACGCCGATGAAGATGTCAAACGAACCGAGAACTTCGGCCCAGGCAAGTGCGTAGCTCAAAAAAATCGTATTGCGGGCGGGCACATAAGTTGGCGGAATTTTGCCGGATGCACCTAAATCGACCCTATCCTTCGGTATTTCAATCGCTGAGTCGGTCAATGCTGAGCCGCCAAAGTCAGCTAAGTCAATATCGATTATGCGGTGCTCAACTGCTCCCAGAGAATACGCGACTTTTTTCGCGGCTTCGATTTCTTTTCCGTGGCGCTGGCCATATCTGAAGGTCAGGGCATAGCAGCTAAAACCTTCGTTGTTAGCGATGGCCAGTGTTGTTGCCGAATCCAGGCCGCCACTCAGCAGGACTATTGCTTTTCTG
>CAYWUO010000093.1:0-8564 GCA_964461285.1 uncultured Pirellulales bacterium | reverse complement strand
CGTGTAACTGATTCTTGAACTGCATGTCGATTTTCAATCACCTCAATACTGCTGACTATTGACAACTGACCTTAAATTATAGATTATTGGAAATGATAATTAGTAAATACAAAATAGTAAATAGAAAATGATTCTGATTCCTGGCGTAACCGCATCGGGCAAAGGCCGACTGGCATTCGATTTGGCCGAAAGTATCAATGCTGAAATAATCAGCATTGATTCGATGAAGGTCTATCGTCGGATGGATATCGGCACCGCCAAGCCGCCGAAACAGGCCCGCCAGCGTATCAAACACCACTTAATCGACGTAGTCGAGCCGAGCGAGCCATTTAGCGTAGCTGGCTTTCTGGATTTGGCCAATAAGGCAATCGAGCAGATAACCGGCAAAAACAAACCTGTTATCGCAGTCGGCGGAACAGCTTTGTATATAAAGGCCCTGTTATACGGCCTATTCGAAGGCCCGGGAACCGATGAGCAAATCCGGGCTGAACTAAAGGACCAGGCAAAGGCAGAAGGACTGGAAACGCTTTATGACCGGCTGATAAAGATCGACCCTATAGCGGCCGAGCGCATCAGCTCCAAAGATGCCAAACGAATTATCCGCGCTCTGGAGGTCTATAAAATCACCGGCCTGCCTATCTCTAACTTCCAGAAACAATGGGAAAAGGACGGAGGACGGAGAACGGAGGACAGACGGCGGAGGACAGAGGACGAATGGACGATAATCGGTTTGCGAAGAGACAAAGCCGAGGAAAACAAGAGAATTAACGCAAGAGCCAAAGGCATGTTCGAGCAGGGCCTTGTCGATGAGGTCAAGTCGCTCTTGGCCGAAGAACAGCCGTTAAGCAAGCAGGCCGGATGTGCAATCGGCTACGCAGAGACAATCGATTATCTAAACGGCAGGAGCACACTCAAAGATGCAATCGAGCTTATAAAGAAGAACACCCGCCGGTTCGCCAAGAGCCAGCGGACCTGGTTCAAGACCTTCGCGAACGTCCACTGGCTCGACATCGAGCCCGATGAACCACACGAAAAAACCCTCCGCCGAGCCAAAGCACTAATAGCGGATGAGGGATAGAAGGAATTTCCAATCGAGCATCGATATTTAACTTGCATTTTATCAGCAGTTTGATATAATGATTTTGTGATATTTATAATAAGCGGTTGAAAGAAAAGGTGATGAACCTGAAAAAGCGGTCAATTTTTCTAGCGATAGTATTTCTGCCAGCTTGTGTCTTTGCGGGCACTTACAGCGGCGGGACGGGCGAGCCGAACAACCCATATCTAATCGCCACCGCTGAAGACCTAAACGACATCGGCAATCATATCGAGGACTTTAACAAATGCTTTCTAATGGTCGCTGACATCAACCTTGCTGACTACACAGGCACTAAATTCAATCTTATAGGAACTTTTATTAGATACGGCGATCCTAATAATAAACCATTTTTGGGGGTCTTTGACGGCAACAGTTATACTATCAGCAATTTTACTTATACAATTGCAGATACAGAAAATATCGCCATGTTTACCCATCTATCCAGTGGTGGTCAGATTAAGAATCTGCGATTGGAAAATGTCGATGTTAATGCTCAAAGCAGCAATATAGTTGGTAGCTTGGTAGCAAGAAATTCTGGTGGAATAATTAACAACTGTTTTTCAGCCGGAGTCATTTCCGGAGACCGGGCAGTCGGTGGTCTTGTGGGATTTAACGATGGCGTGATTTCAAACTCCTATTCCGCAGTAACTACTTCAGGAGATAGATGTATCGGCGGACTGGTGGGAACCAATATTTATGGTACGATTTTGAACTGTTCTGTGAAAGGTAGCGTTAATTCGGCGCATTCAGGGGCTGGCGGTCTGGTGGGATGGAACGATTATATTATTTTGAATAGCTATGCGGAGTGCATCGTTTCAGGAGGTAGCGGCATAGGTGGACTTGTGGGGATGCATTGCAGCGGCACGATTTCGAACTGCTATTCAACCGGCATTACCGAGGGGGATTCGGCCATCGGAGGTCTGATAGGAGAAGGTGACTGGGGTGCTGTTTTCAATTGCTACGCAACAGCTATAGTCATTGGAAGTACAGATTTAGGTGCGTTGATAGGATACGGACTCGATACCTTTTTTAGCGATTGTTTCTGGGATAAGGATTTGAATCCTTCGATTGGAGGTGCTGGTGATATTGTAGACCCTAATGGCACAATCGCCGAAACCACAGAAAATATGAAAAAGCGCAGCACCTTTACCGATGCCAGCTGGGATTTTATTGATATATGGGATATCGGTGAGAATCAGACGTATCCATTTTTGCGGACACATCCTGCTGGCGATATAGACCACGATGATATTGTAAACTTCCTGGATTTTGCGATATTAGCTGACCACTGGCTCGAAGGAGCGCAGTGATTTACTATCTAGTGTCAAACAACGGCGAATGGGCGACGAGTCACGATTTAAACGGCTTGTAACTGGTGCTGGGCGCGCAGGATGGCGGTGGCATCGCCGAGGACAAGCTGCTTGACTAAACTGTAAGGAACCACAGTGAGCCCCATATTGAAGATTTTCTCCTCCACCATCGAAGCGATTGCCCTTGCGGTTTGCCGGGAAATTCCGTGTTTTGTTACCAAATCATCCACTATTCTGGATTTGTCCCACCGACACCTGCCGTCTAACTGCTCAGCTTCGCATAAGAGCTTAACATCCTGCAGCTCCTCGACATTCATTGTCGCTACTTCGACTCGGCTGCGTTTCAGCTTGCGTTCGAAATGATGCTCGCTAAACGCGATAGCGGCTTCTTCGAAATTCGTAGCCGTCAGAACCACCTTTATCATAGATAATATCTCGCTGCTCGTTACACTCGGGGCTCCGGCCACCGGCGTCGCCCGGCTGCCCTGACGAGCATGACGATTTTGCCCCTGATAGAGAAAATATGTTACCACCTCGGCAAGCTGCTCCGCGGCTTCGATATCCGGCTCACTCACCTGCGCTAGGGCATTACTGATAGCACCTATGACTTTTGTGTGAATGTACTGCTCGATGCTGCCGTCTGTTTTAATGACTTTAAGCTGCACTTTCACACCTGCCATTTTTTCTTCCTGCAAAATTCAACAACTACACCAGCCCTTCAATCTCATCCTGATATCCTTATTCATCGAAAAGTGTCGGCTGACCGATTGGCTCGACCTGGCTGATAACGTGGCTTACCTCCTCAATCAACTCACCGGCATCGGTAAAATCCCGATAGACACTCGCAAAACGGATATACGCAACCTTGTCAATCGCCCGGAGGTGCTTCATTACGCTTTCGCCGACATACGCAGATGTCACCTCCTTGTCAAAGTTACGAAATATACTTTCCCCCACTTTGTCCATTACTTCCTGAATCTGCTCCGCTGAAACCGGCCTTTTGTAACAGGCCTTCTGCACACCGGCAATGATTTTTTCCCTGTCGTAAGGAACCCGAGAGCTGTCTTTCTTAATTACACAAAGCTTAAAGCTGTCGCCTACTTTTTCATACGTAGTAAAACGCTTTTTGCAGACCAGACACTGACGTCGGCGCCTGATTACTCTGCCTGCGTCGCTCGAGCGGGAATCAATGACCCTGTCCTCGTCTTCCTTACAAAAGGGACATCTCATTTCGCGCCTCGTTCTTCGTATCCCATTTTGCGCATTGCATTCGAGATGCGCTCCTCGTCACCTGCCAAGATAATACTAAATATAGTCTATACATATTCTAAACGCAACATATAGTATGTCAAAAGAATTTACAGAGACACTGTTAAAAGATTTGGTTTGCGGTTGTTAGTTTTTCTTATCAACGTTCTTAATTTAAGGATTGATAAGCACTAAAGGGAAAAGTTTAGAGAAACTCACAATTTTCTTTTGTTATGATTTTTTATAAAAAAAGCCCCTGCGTCCAGGACGCAGAGGCCAACTCGGAAAGAAACTTATACAGCCCCCCAAAAGTTTTCGCGTTTACAGTTATGGAACCGGGCAAACATTTTTCTGATATTCAGGTGGTCACGGCCGCTCGTATTAACGGCTGACCCTGCCTGCTTTATTCGCCTCGCTTCTATTAAAGTTTAATATAAAAATCAGCAAAGGCCAAATAAATACGTAAACTTTTTTATTATTAAAAATCAAATCTTAACCTTTTGCCTTTGCATACCAGTCGGGGTCCTGAGCGAGTTTTTCTCTGGTTTCTTTGGTCATCAATTCGAAGGCAGGGTGCGTGCTCTGCCAGGCCCGCTCAGTAAAGGGGCTGCTTCGTATCTTTTCCACCTCGACAGCGGCCTTATTAAAATAGCTGCCGTAGATATGCAGAGAATCACTGATATCGACGTACCTGCCAACCGTAACGGGCCTGCCTTTTCTCTCAGATAACCTCTCGGCAATTATTCGCTGAAGGTCGGTCAGTGCATAAACATTCATAAACCATGCCTTGTAAAGGTCACGGCTTCTCCAGTGCGAGTTCATATTAAGAGCAAATCCGCCTGCTCCGTTCTCAATCAATCTGCACCATATCCTCTGAAGGCAGGGCGGGTCTCCGGTAGCCGGGTCTGCCGTCGGCATCCAGGTTATCGCCTGCGCCCTCCTGCTGTAATCGGTCTTCGACAGGCAATCGACAATATATTGAATCTGGTCGACCTTTTTGAAAGGCCTCGGCGAATCGGCCTCACGGATATTTTCAACCGGACAATACGAGAACAATCGCTCGTGATATGTATAAGTCCATTTGCCTGCAGCGGGGTCAATCCAGTGGTCGTGAATACCGCTTACTACCTCCTGCCGATACGACTCAAGCTCTTCCGGGCCGCCCGGAAAGTTTTTGTGAATCCTGGGCTCACTGAACGGCTCTTTTACGGTAACGATAACGGTTGCATCTTTGCTCGGCGGGTCTTGTGGTTTGTCGTATTGTGTCTTGACATCCAGCCCATTATCCCAGACCGCCAGGACCGCTTTCTCCCAGGCCTCCGGAAGACAACCGGCAGTGATGGAAATTACAGGGATATTACCCGTGGTTACAATCGTAGCCATTTAACGAGATTCCTTGACATTGTAAGGTTTGGTTCCTGGTCTCGGCTGGGTGAATCTACTTATGTCCAGTTCCTCATCTGTTATCTTGTACCGTGGTCGAAATCGAGGCGGCATATCCGCAATCATCCGTTTGGCTTGATAGGCATACCAGCTATCCGGCCATTTTGCGATAATTTGCCGGCAGGTATCAACCATAAGCTTGAAGCCGGTCATTGGTAATAGGCCTATGCTGCGGCCGGGCGCTGCTACATTCAGGAGTCTTTCAGCCTCTATTTCATCAATCTCGGAAAGCGGCTTGAAATATAGTTGAGTCTGCTCAGCAGGCCTCGTCTGCTCTACGGGTGGCTGTATAGATTCAGCAGGTGTTTCGTCTTTAGCCGGCTTAGCTGGTTCCTGAACCGGCTCGTTTGCTGGTTGTGGCTTGGTTAAGAATTTCTCTCTGTCTTCTTCGGCCTGGTCGTAAAAGGTCTTGGGTTGGTGTTTGGGCTCGTCTTTGCCGGTGAAAACGCCTATCGCAATAATCACAATAAAAATTAAAACTACAATACCTGCAACTTTTAGCCAAAATGTATTCATATCGGCACCCCATCCTTATAACGGTAATCCTTGATTATTACCAACTTATTGTTTATAATAGATTTATGAGCCAAATGTTCTTTTATTAATTGTAAATAAAAAACAGGAAATAGTCAACCTCGTATGAAAAGGCGATGGCTAAATGTTCACAGGACTTATCGAGGCAATTTGTACGGTTAAATCGGCCGGCAGAAGCGGCAATGCGATGGTACTGGCCGTAGATTTGGCTAATCTGGCTCAAGAGTGCAAAATCGGCGACAGCATAGCCATAAATGGCGCCTGCCTGACCATTGCCGGGCTAAACGGCGGTCTCGCAACATTTGACGTCAGCCGAGAGTCGCTCTCAAAAACCACCCTGGGCAAATTGACCCCGTCGTCACGGGTCAATGTCGAACGGGCAATAAAAGCTGCCGACCGCTTCGGCGGACACCTCGTTACCGGCCATATCGACGGTACAGCTACTATAAAGCAGGTTGACAGGCACGGTGATTTTGCCGATATAACCTTTTTGACCGATTCTGAATTGCTTGACCAAATGGTAGTCAAGGGCTCGGTCGCCGTTGACGGGATTTCCCTGACGATAGCTAATATGGACGACAAAAGCTTCTCCGTCGCCCTAATTCCCGAAACGCTTAAAAAAACCACTTTAAACAAGGTGAAAATTGGTGACGTAGTAAATATAGAAACTGATATAATCGTAAAGACAATAAAAAGACAGCTTGAAAGGATTTTACCACAGCAAGAAAAGTTGACCGTGGAAAAATTAAAACAATTGGGTTTTTAACTCGTTCGACTGAAAAAACAAGCTAAATGGACAAAGGCAACAACAACTCGATATCTGAGCAGCCGGTTGTAGGCATAACGATGGGCGATGCCGCGGGCATCGGGCCGGAGATTATCGTAAAGGCACTGGCTGACCCGGAAATCCGACGCTCTGCAAAATTCATCGTCTTCGGTATGAACGAGCAGCTCTGTTACGTTGCTGACAAAGCTGAAATCGAGCCATTCTGGGGTCGGCATCAGCACGAAAAAATAAGCAGAGATTACCCGCATAAAGTTATGGTAGCAGATTACGATGATTACTCGGTTCCGGCGTGGGTAAAAGGTCCAAGCAAGGCAGCCGGCGAGGCGTCCATAAGGTTTTGTCTCGATGCCATTGACGCCGCACGGGCGGGAATAATCGATGCGGTAGTAACAGCACCAATCAGTAAAACAAGCTGGAAATTAGCCGGTGCGAAGTGGCCGGGACATACTGAAATGCTCGCAGAACGCTGCAAGTCAAGGCGAAAGGTGATGATGTTTGTTGCAGGACCGTTGAAAATTGCTCTGGCGACAATACACGAGCCGCTATTCGAAGTAAGGCACAAGTTTACTATCGGCTGTGTTTTTGAGCCGATAGATTTATTAAATGACGCTTTGAAAGAATACTTCAACTTCTCGAACCCTAAGATTGGCGTTGCTGCTCTGAATCCGCACGCAGGCGAGGGCGGTCAATTCGGCGATGAGGAACAGCGAATTATAGCTCCTGCGATTTTGCTTGCACAGGAGCAGGGGATAAACTGTCACGGCCCAATTCCGGCCGACACGCTCTTTTTACGTGCCGCCGGTGGAGAATTCGACGGCGTCGTCGCAATGTATCACGACCAGGGTATGATACCCGTAAAACTGCTCGATTTTAAGAAAGCCGTTAATATAACCATCGGCATACCAATAATAAGAACATCGCCGGCTCACGGAACAGCTTTTGATATCGCAGGAGAAAACTTCGCGGACCCTGCCAGTATGAAATCGGCTATAACCACCGCTATACAAATGGCAAAAACGAAGAAGAATTTAGAATTGAGAGTCAATTGAACATGATGCTCGATTCCGGATACTCGATTTACGAGCGACGAGTCACGAGCATCGAGCCACGAAACAATGCAAACCAAACAGCAAATCCAGCAGTTGCTCACATCGGCAGGCGCTTCTGTGAACAAACGGCTGGGTCAGCATTTTCTAATTGACCTGAACCTGATGCGGCTGCTGATAGATTCTGCAGATATAAGCGATAACGATATTGTGCTCGAGGTCGGCTGCGGTACGGGCTCTTTGACGGAAGGTCTGGCAGAACACGCCGGCTATTGTCTCGCTGTCGAGTATGACAGGGCCCTGGCTGAAATCGCGAAAGGGCAGCTTGCAAAAGCAAAAAATGTCGAGATTATCAATACCGATATACTCGAGAATAAAAACACTATCAGCTGGAAAGTAATAAACGCATTGACCCTTGCCCGCAAAAAACATACCGGTCCGCTTTTAGGCGAGACCTCACCAAAGGTGGGCCGAATACTGTTAGTGGCGAACCTGCCTTACAATGTCGGGTCACCTGTAATGCTGAATCTGGTTACCGGCCCAATTACAGCGGACGGTATGTACGTTACAGTTCAAAGGCAGGTCGCCGACCGAATGACAGCCGGCCCCGGCAGCAGAGATTATGGCACCCTCAGTATATACCTTTGCGCGACCGGCGACGTAAAAATGATAAGAGTGTTGAAGCCGTCGGTCTTTTGGCCTGCCCCGAAGGTCGATTCGGCAATTGTCAAATTTATACACAACAATGAAAAATTCCGCCGAATCAAAGATATGCAGCTCTTCAGCGAAGTCGTGGGGCTATTTATGGGTCATCGACGCAAGACACTTACGGCCTGCAGCAAATTAGCCAAAGGAAAACTCGCAGAAATCAAGGACTGGCAGGATATTTTTATTCGTGCCTCCATCGACCCGCACAAGCGTCCTGAGCAGCTATCGCCCCGGGACTACGTTACCATCGCAAACCTTTGCCGCTAATTCCGCAATAAATCATAAATTGGCTGAATTTCAACGCTACAGGGAAACATGATTTAAGGTATAATATTAATTATATTGCTGTGGCTCAAAAAGAAATTGCCCAAACAACACAAAATACACAG
>CAYWUO010000092.1:0-8602 GCA_964461285.1 uncultured Pirellulales bacterium | reverse complement strand
TGGATAAATCCACCCCGGCGGCATTAGCTTTTGTGAGTGAACCGCTGGCTGCTACCAAAGACGCAACTGCAAGACCAACTAATACTATTGCAATCAACACCTCAATAAGTGTAAAAGCCTGCTTGTATCTCGTATTCTGCATCTCCCATCCCAAATGAAAAACCTATTTGCCCATAACGATACTGGACATCCTGAATATCGGCAGAATAATACTCATCGCAATAAAGCCAACCAGGACACCCATAATTACTATCATTATAGGTTCTATCATCGATGTTACCGTCTTGATAACAGCTCTGAGCTCTCTTGCATAATAATCGGAAACATCTCTTAATACATCACTCAGAGTACCTGAATCTTCACCGCTTCTTATCATTTGCACGACATTGCTCGGCATTAGATTATACCTGCCCAGACTTGAGGCGATTTTTTTGCCCTGGCGAACCTCCTGAAAGACGCCAAGCCACATATTTTTATAAAGAATATTTCCTGATATCTGAGCTGTTATCGATATAGTATCAAGAATAGGCACTCCCGCTCTTGTCAGCACACCCATTGTGTGCATAGACCTCGTTATATAAAGATTACGGCAAAGAGTTTTTATAAGAGGCAATGATAATTTTGCCTTATCCCACCATAACCGGCCGCGAGTGGTACCAATCAAGTACAAAAATCCCCATAAACAAGCACCTATAGCAGGTACAATAAAATACCAGTAACCCCGCAGAAAAGCACTGCTCGCCATTAAAATTTTAGTTGCTACAGGAAGCAGATGCTCTTTGCCTGCAAATATGGCGGTAAACCTCGGCAAGACAAAGCAAAGCAAAAAGATAGTTACTGCCACTGCCATAACCGCTATTATTATTGGATAAACCATAGCACCTTTAACTTGTGAGCGCGTCTCAGCCTCATTGTCCAGGTAACCCGCTAATTTCTGCAACATATTACTAAGAGAGCCTGAAACTTCGGCGGCAGCGACCATATTTATATAAAGATTGCTGAATACCTGAGGATGCTCTGCAAGGGCCTGAGAAAAGCTGCTTCCTTCCTCGATGCAATTTTTCAAATTAGAGATAATATCTTTGAATTTTTTATTATCCTGTTGCTCTGCAATTGACTCAAGCGAATCCTGAAGACTTATTCCCGCCCGTATCATAACTGCAAGCTGATTCGTAAAATTCAGAATATCCTTTCTGCCCGGTCCTAAATTGACTTTGAAATTTTTTATCTTTAGCCACCAGCTTTGCTGTTTGTCCTTTGCGAGTTTACTTATCCGGACGGTGCGTCGTTGCTGTTTCTTTTCGGTCGGCGGCTGAGCCTGCTGCTGTTTTTCCACAACCGCAGCTGCACCTTGATAATTTTGTGAAGATTCTTCGAACATATATATTCCTTATTTTTCGGCTTTTAGCTCTTCGGGTATTTCAACCGTCTCAAACTCATCAAGAGGCACAAGTAACTCTTCCATTTTCCCGGGAGTAGCTGACCGTATTATCGCTTCCTCTCTGTCTATGTAACCCTTGAAATACATCTCTGTGATACTATTGTCCAGATTCTGCATACCAAGTCTGCGGGAAGTCTCAATAAAATTCGGGATTTCGTAGATTCTGTTCTCTCGAATACAGTTTCTCACCGCCGAGGTACACAGCAATATCTCAGTACACGGTACCATTCCCGGCTCATCTATTCGTCTAAACAGTGTCTGCGAGATAACCGCCTGTAGTGTATTAGCCAACATTGCCCGAATCTGATTTTGCTGACCGGCAGGATAAATATCTATAATACGCTCGACGGTTTGGGGGGCATTAATCGTGTGCAGTGTACTAAAGACAAGGTGTCCGGTTTCAGCGGCGGTGATTGTGAAGCTGGTAGTCTCGAGGTCTCTCATTTCGCCGACCATAATGATATCCGGGTCCTGTCGCAGGACGTGCTTAAGTCCCGATGCAAATTCCGTGCAGTCATCGCCGATTTCGCGCTGCTCTATTATGCTCTTTTGGTTCTCTATAGCGTATTCGATAGGATCTTCCAGTGTAATAATGTGTTTCCTGTACTTTGAGTTTATCAAACCTACCATCGAAGCGAGCGACGTACTCTTGCCGGAGCCGGTATGGCCGGTTACGAGTACCAAGCCCCTTGGCAGGTCTGTCAGCTCCTTAACTATCGCAGGCAGATGCAAATCTTCTATTGAAGGAACCTGATTGGGAATCACTCTAAAAGAGATTGCAATCGTTTCACGCTGATAATGAGCGTTAACACGAAAACGATGGCCATCATCAAGGCTCGTTGAGAAATCAAGGTCTCTTTTTTCCTCGAACTCCTTGAATCTTTCCTTACCAACCATCGAAATAACCATTTCTTTTGCATCTTCATTGCTGACGACGGGGAAATCCATATCAATCAATTCTGTATTCTTTCTAAGTACCGGTGACATCCCGACGTTGATATGAACGTCACTTGCCACATTTTCTATTGCCGTTGCCAATATAGTTTTTATATCTACCATAGCTCAATCTCTACTATTCAAAAGTTAATCATACCAACACAAAACTAATTACTAAAAAGTACAACACACAAGAGCAGGTATTTCATGATTGGTTCAGACCGCCTATAACGAACCAGCCATCATTCAATATCTGTCAGCTTCAATATAACTTCCGTATCTTCTGAATCGAGCTTAACAAGGTTATCGCCAATATGAGTAACCTTAAAAGCTTCTATTGAATCTCCAACATAGAGGATGTGGTCATTCACCATACAGCACTTACCTTTTTCGGACTGCATAATGCACAAAAGCTGCATACCTTTAGCCTGCTGCCTTAGCTGCTGTTGTCTGAGCATTTCAGCGTCAATATCAAAATTTTCATCGTCTTTTGACTTATTCTGCAAGCTGGCCAGGAACATCTCAAGCTCAAAGGGATTTCTTAAGAGCTCATCCACTTCCACCTGCAGCACGTCCGAAAACTCATAAAATTTCCGAACTATTTCATCCATACGGTCAAACATCTCTGCCCTGACGCCGGTGAGCTGAGCGATAGCCGTCTCAATCTGTGTTTCTTCGGCGCTAACAACATCCGCTGATGCCGTTTTGGGCGAGCTCTTTTTTATCATAAAGCAAAGGCACAAAAGACCTATCGCAAACAAGACAGCAAGCATTATCGTGCTCTTGCGTACATTTTTACTCTTTGCTGCAACCGTAAGATATTCCTGCTGCGTGTCTTTTGCCGGGTCCCGCTTTCCGGATTTCGGTATTTGCTGTGTAAATGAACCTTTAATCTCCTGCTCTTTCAAAAAAGATAACATAACTAAGCTCCATTAATAGTTTTGAGTTAATTAAAACCGAAAATTCAAAACCCAAAACCAAAGTTAACCGGTTTCATTCTGGAAAAATATACTTACTATAAAGTCAGCTGCTATCTTGCCCTCATCTTCTGTTTGCTTTTGCAGCTGAAGCTCACGCACTTTCATTATTCGCGGCAGTTTCTCAAGCTCCAGAAGGAACGAATAAAACGAATTGAAGTTCCCTTCTAACTGCATTTTTAACGGCTGTTCCACATATCCGCTGTTATCTTGTTTCTTGAGTGTTCGAATTGTTTTGGGTTTTAGGCCCTGCTTTTGAGCAATAACAGTCACCTGCTCAAGCACTTTGTGAATCTCACTTGTAGGCGGCAGCTTGCTCTCGAAAAATTTGATGGCCTCCTGCAATTGCTCAAGTTGCTTTGTAAGGTCCTCTGCCGCTGCAGTAGCTTTCTCAAACTCGGCTAATTTATCCAATTTTGCCTGGACCTTTGCTTTTGCATCAGCCAAATGTTTGTTGGCCGGCTTTATCATATATTGGTAGCCAACTACCGCTACACCCAACAACAAAACGAAAAATACCGCTTTTCTAAAACCACTTGCCATAATTTCCCTCGTTTTTCATATCTTGCATTTCATATCTTGTATCGCATTTCACACACAACGTATCAGTCATCTGCACTAAAAACTCCACTTTGTATTCTCTGCTTTGGTACTAATTCTCTCAATATCATCCCTGGTAAGATGGATATTCTTTTTAAGCATTGCCGTCAGTTTGAAACGCCTGAACAGCGTATCTTCGACTGTGTGTTCTTTTGACTCCACCAGCGCCACATTATTCAGCAACCCACCGGGGCTTGATAGCCGCTCAATATAAGCAGCAACCTGAAGGTCACTCGGTGCAATACCCTCAATCGCCATGCTCGTCTCTAACAGGTTTTCCTGTGAGTCCTGCGATTGTTCCGTTGTCTTTTGAGCCTGCGTTGCATGATATTTTGTTGTCGAGCCAACAATATGGCTGGTCGGCTTGGGCTCGCTCTGAACCATGCCAAGCTTCAATAGCGAGACTCCAGGCGGCAGATTATTCGTCAACGACGCCAACAAAATACTTCTCGGTACCGGCTCAAGCAGTTCTGCAGTAGTAAGGGCGGTCTTCATCATCGCCCTTCGCCTTGCCTGAAGGTCTTCAAACTGCTTTATGGCCCCCTGAATCTGAGTCAATTTTGTATTTACAAGCCTTTCCTGAGCACGGCAGGCACGCTGACGTATCTTGATAGTCATAAACGAACCGCCTAATGCCGCCATTACTACCGCGAGCAACACAAGATACATCAAGTTTGTCCTGCGCGACTCATTGCCTTGAACGTAATCATCAGGTACAAAATTTATATTAAGCATTTTTTAATCTACCTCTCTCTGTTATTTAACAAATGCTCCCTACTATATTCGGCTCCCTATGACAAGCTAAGCCCAAAGGCAGTAGTCCAGTTAATTTGCTCTTTTTTCTGAACGGATGTTTCCACAGAGCCGTAGATTCTTCTATCGATTCCAAAACGCCAGGGTTCGGTTACCTCCACCGCTGCCAGACAATCACCAATTTGTGCCGGCATCTCCAGGTGCTTCGCTATTGCAGTGCAAATATCTTTATCCATAGCCTCATCCGAAAGGAAAACCAAACGCTCTATTTGAGCGTTGCGGTGCATCGAGAGAAATTGTCGTTTGCAGGCAGTCAGCTCAAATACCAGTCTCGTTATAGCTTTCTCGGAATTAGAAGAATCTTCATCGGATTTGGGATATATCTGGCCATTGAGCTGTTTTGCTCCTATCGGTACCGAACGTGCAAAAAGCAGATTCTTATGCCGGCAGATTACTACATTCGTGCAGCTCCACTCCATACAAACAAGCATCACAATCGCCTGCAGGTCTGTTCTACGTCTGCCAAAAAACCTCGTATAGCTGTTTGTCAATGCTATTGGCCACACGCCGATAGATTTAATCTTCAAGCCGGTCTTTTCGTATATCGCCAAATGCCTGTCTATAATCTTACGCTCGGTCGCCATCACCAGGACATTATTATCCTCCGTCTCGATATACTTTAACATTGTATTTTCTCTTATGGGCTCGAAGGGCAGTTTCTGCTTTATCTTCGCGAAGATGGCATCGGCCAGCTCGGCGCCATTTGTTTTCGGCATTCTCATATGGTCAATGAATACCTCGCTCGCAGGCATCGCAGCTATGACATCTTTGCCATTAAATTTGCCGCTTGTCGTCACCTGGCGTATGGCCTCTATAGCCCACCTTTGCCACTCGATGCTTCCCGCCTGCACACTTACCGGTCGGTTTTCATAACCACCGTCAATTAAATTTATGCCGTCCCCGTTATCTGCAAGCTGGACTATCTTCAGATTGTCACCTCCAATGTCCATGCCAATTGAATACGTATGGTCTTTTAAGAACCAAGCCATCTAAACCTCACTAAAGAAAAGTGCATCGCGTATTACACCCGGCGTCTATAAAGACAGTATGGATTGCTATTTGGGCCTTTACGGCATTCGGAAAACCCTGCATCCAGTTATATTCATCGTCCAGGCTAATACCTAATATTAAACTTACCTTAGAGGCCGACAAACCGATACCTCCGGTAATCCCGATTCCTCGGGACTGTATCAAGTAAAATATATGAAACAAAACACTAACGAGCCAAACGCAAACAAAAATATCGGGACGTTGATTTTGCTTAATAATGCAGACTCTGATTTTGCTACCTATAAAATCTGCGATAATAACCGCCAATTAAAGACGGGACATAGCCAGTCAGCCCCGATAAACAAACCGAATCGCAATAAGGCGGGAAAAATTTTCAAACAAAACAAAAATAATGTTAATAAAATAATAAAACTTCCCTCACAACGAATTTCAGGAGATTAAAGAAATTCCTGTCATAGCTTCGAAACGAAAAAGTTTATAGGACGGCCAGAGAGATATACAAAAGAAAAGGGGAAATGGATGTCGGAAGTATTATTCGTTAAGCCGGCAGTCTATTCGGCCTTTAGCCGGCGGGTCATTAAATCGGAAATAGCAGTCTGAACGCCCTTGCCCTCAAACAGCACCTCATAGACAGCGCGGGTGATTGGCATCTCAATATCATATCGGCGGGCAAGAGCAACTACCGATTTGCAGGTGGCAATCCCCTCTACAACGGATTCGGTAGCGGACTGGGCCTGTTCTAAGGTTTGGCCTTTGCCAATCCTCTCACCAAAAGAGCGGTTTCGCCCTTTCGGTGAAATACAGGTTGTTACCAAATCACCCAGCCCGGCCAGGCCTGCAAATGTCTGCTGCCTGGCACCCATTGCTACACCGAGCCGATTTATCTCTGCAAGGCCTCTGGTTAAAAGAGCCGCCTTGGTATTATCGCCGGCGCCGGCGCCATCTATGACCCCTGCTGCTATAGCAATAATATTCTTAAAGGCAGCAGCCAACTCAACGCCGACAATATCGGTGTTGGTATAAACACGAAGCCACGAGCAATTAAAAGTATGCTGTATATCTTTGGCCAACGACTCATCGCTGCAAGCGGCACAGGCGGTAGCCGGCAGCTTCCTCGCCAGCTCGTCGGCAATAGTCGGGCCGGACAGAACTGCTGTTTTGACTTTTTCTCCCACGAGGTCGGCTATTATCTGGGTCGGCCGCATCAGCGTATCGTTCTCGATGCCCTTCGTAACGGACACTATAGGAACATCATCCGGGACATAACTTCGCAGGCGATTCCAGACAGACCTCATAAACTGACAGGGTACAGCAGAAACAATCAAATCGGCGCCGGCCATTATACGCTCATCATCAGCCTCAAACACAAGGGCCTCGGGCAGTTTATAACCGGGAAGAAATCTCTTGTTTTCGCGGCTCTTTTCAATCTCAGCCAGCTGCCCGCTGTCATAGCCCCACATTCGTATCTCGTTTCGCTTCCTCAAAGCCGAAGAATCTCTTTTTTCGCAGAGCAGCATAGCCAAAACGGTAGCCATCCCGCCATCGCCGATTATCGAGACATTCTTGTATCTTGCCACTTGAGATTCGTCGCTTGTATTTTGCATCTTTTTATTTCTACAACCCATAACATAAGCATTAAAGCAGGCATTGGCGGAAATGTCAATCTTGAGGTTTGGTTTTAAGAATATCATCAGACATCGATGATTCGGGTCTGTTTTACAGCTTGAAGTGCCGTTGATTGCACAGATTCAGATGCGGTTTTTGAAAACTTGATGATTTATTTATGAAAGTTTTCAGCAATATAGCATCGAAGCGGGCACTTGCATAAAGTCCTACCCATAAAAGGGGACTTGAATTCACAAGGTTCTTTGTTTTCCGGTGAGCATTCAACCAATCCGGTATCTTCGATGATAATTACCTTACACAGGTTTTTAAATCCTGATTTACAACAATCAAAACCTTTCGAACATTTCATCTGACTGATGATTTGTTCTATTTTCTCTTTTTGCGGTTTTTTACCTTGTGTATTTGCCACGAATGCCTGTCTGGCATCGGTTTTTTTGGGAATCCATACACCTTCGAAAATTGTTGAGAACTTTTTTTGCAGTCCCACTCTATTTTTTGACATTGATTATCTCCTCAACCAAAAACCTGTAATCAACAGCTCCTCTGCTCTGAGGTGCATAGGTCAAAATGGATTCGCCTGCACTTGGCGCTTCAGCCAGTCTTAGAGACTTATGGATAACCGTGTCAAATACCAAATCGCCGAAGAGTTCGCGCATCTGCTGCTGAATTTGCCTGCTGAAGACAGTCCCCTCCTCGACAAAAGTTAATAACAGCCCCAGAATCTCCAGGGTACAGGTTGGAAAACGGTCTCTGATAATACGAATAGTCTCGAGCAATCGCTTCAGACCCTCCAATGCATAGTAGTGGACCTGAACAGGCACGATGACATCGGTACTGGCAACAAGCGCGTTTAGAGTCAGGATGCCCAGCGACGGCGGACAGTCAATAATGCATATATCATAGTGATTACTTACCATCTGAAGCTCCTTGGACAATAGCAATTCCTTTCCCAGCACATTACTAAGTTCCAGCTCTGCGCCTGCAAGCAAAACATTACACGGCACCAGACTAAGCCATTCAATTTTAGTACCTTTTACCACTGTTGACAGTGAAACCTGCTCGTTCGTTAGAGCATCGTAAATGTTTCCAACCACGGCGTCGGGGTCACGGCCTAATCCTATGGTGGCGTGCGCCTGCGGGTCAAGGTCAATTAACAAAACACGGTTTGACAAATCAGCAAAAGCTGCTGCTATATTTA